>NZ_SLKM01000166.1:0-9160 GCF_007134575.1 Natronospira sp. | reverse complement strand
TGTCTGGTCCGTTGGCGGTGTCTGGTCACCGGTGCGTGACCTGACTGTCCGTGGTAACTACACCGAGTCCATCCGGGCGCCGTCCCTGGTGGAGCTGTTCGCCCCGCAGACCCAGACGTTCAGCTTCGCCGACGACCCCTGTGACCAGGACTTCGTGGACACGGGCCCCGACCCGGATCAGCGTCGCGCCAACTGTGCCGAAAGTCTGGATGTGGACCCAGAGGATTTGGACGATTTTACCTCCAACATCACTCTGGCCACCGGTGTCGGCCGCTCCGGCGGTAACCCTGACCTCAACAACGAGTCCGCAGAGTCCTACGCTCTGGGCCTGACCTTCGAGCCCCGCTGGGTCGATAACCTGGTCCTGACCGCGGACTACTACAACATCGAGATTGAGGATGCCATCACCAGCCTGTCCCTGACCGATCTGATGGAAGCCTGTTACGACTCGCCCGACTTCCCGAATGTCGACGCCTGTGGCGCTTTCGACCGGGATGATGAAGGCCAGGTGGCAGACTTCCTGACCGGTCAGACCAATGCCCAGGAGTTCCGCCTCAGCCAGGTGCATGTCGGCGCCCAGTATCGCTTCGACATCGCCGACTTCATGGGCATGTTCTCCGAAGGCATGGGTGCACGTGACATGGGTACCCTGGGTCTGAACATGCGCTTCACCCAGACCCGTGACCGCACCACTTCGGTGGCCGGTGACGAGGCACCGGAGCAGGTGGGTGGCTTCAGCCAGCCGCGCAACCGGGCGATTGTCGATACCACATGGACCCGCGGTGACTGGCGCGTGTTCTGGCGGACCGACTGGATGCGTCGTCCGCGCATCGACCCGGCTCAGGACATTCTGTTCCAGGATGACGACGGCGCTGCGGTCTATCGGACCCGTTCCCGTCATATCCACAACGCCTCGGTGTCCTACAATGTCAGCCGTTTCGCTGACTGGGCCCCGCAGAACACGGTGTTGCAGCTCACCGTCAACAACGTGTTCGACCGCGAGCCCAACCGGATCGAGCGAGCTTCCGGCCACTTCGGTCTCCCCGAGGTGCTGGGCCGCAACTATCAGCTGACCCTCCGCGGCAGCTACTGATAGGCGATTCCGGTATCGCAGAAGGCCCCGCAAGGGGCGTGGAAGGCCCGCTGCCCGTCAGCGGGCCTTCTTTTTTCTGGTTTGGCCCATTCCAGAAACAAACAACGACTTTTTTCGTACGAATAACTGGAAAACGGTGGTTTGATCGTCTAGTATTGAAACTGACTCCAGACACGTTAGCCCGTGCGGAGTCACACTCCCTAGCTGGACGCGGGGGCAGGCGGTTCATCCGCCTGTGCCCCGTTTCTTTAACGTCCTTCCCGAGCAGCCACCACCGACGATTCCACGACCGTTTTCCCGCCCTGAGTGTCCAATGTGCTAGAAATCAGAGATCGGCACTGAGGAGCTCGGGCATGCCCACCAGACCGTTACTACCCGCCATTGGCCTGGCACTGTGCCTTGGCTTCAGCCCGGCGGTTGCCGGTAATGAGCCGGCCAGGAAAGCCCCGGACCAGAGCCAGGCCGAACTGAATGAGGCCGTTCACCAGGAGCTGGTCGACCTATTGCGTCGATTGGCCGAGATCACGGCCATGCTGGAAGACGATGAGACCCGGGAGAGCATCCAGGCCGCCATGCGCGCGGTGCGCGGCCCGCAACTGGGCGTTCGCGGCAGCGAAAACGAGCAACCACCCGGCGTGCGCGTGGAGCAGGTCTATCCGGACAGTCCGGCAGCCCTGGCGGACATCAAGGCGGGTGATGTGATTACCGCCGTCAACAACCGCCCCTTGGACGGCCAGGCCCCGGCAACCCGAGTCCTGCAACGCACCCTGCGCCAGCACGCCGGCACCGCCCCGCTGCTACTGGCACTGGATCGCAACGGCGAGCGCCTGGAGCTGGAACTGACATTGCCAGACTAGCTGAGTGAATCCAGTGTATCTGGCGGATAACCGAGGGCGGTCAAGGCCTGGTGGTCCGGGATCAGAGTCCGCTGTGGAGGAATCACCAGGGTGGTGTAGTCCCTGTACGCGGCCTCGGGTAATGCCCTTAAGGAGAGCCGTTCCGCCCGATAGGTTTCGAGAGACAGGCGGGCTGCCTCATAGAGTATGGCCTCCGTGTCCGGCGCGTACCAGCGCAGGAGCTTGTCTTTCAATACCCGAAGGCGGGCAGGATCCGCACCGGTCCGGGTGCAGCTCAGGTCACCGGCCAGGGCCACCTGCCAAAGAATCAACAGGGCCGCAGGGTCCAGCTCACGCTCGAAGACAAGAAACTGTGTCGCTTCGAAGGACTGCACACCACGGCGGCCGGGGTCCAGGCCCAGGTCAGCGTAGAGACAGGCCTCGGCGGACACGCCGGGCTCCATCCGCGCCCGGTGACCAGCCGCCCTTGCCGCACGGATCGCGGCGTGCGGCACATCGGCAAAGACCCCCGGATGCCCATAGAAGACGGCGCAGACCCGACGTCCCGACATCAACGGTGCCAGAATCTCTCGAGTCATTTCCCGGTAAGTCTGACGTCGATCCTTGCCCTCAGCGTAGAAGTGAGACAGGGAACGGGCGTCTGGGCGCTGCCTGCGCAACCAGGACCAGGCCCAGGAATCGGTCATGGCCAGTACATCGTCTGCCCGGTCTAGCTCGGAGATCACCCGCCGGCTGAGGTGCCGGCCCGACTGAATGCCGCTCCCCACCACCACCAGTTCACCGCAGCTCACGCTTCCCCCGGTAGTTGATCACGGATGAGGCCGGCCAAACGACGAAAATCCAAGGGTTTGAGTTCGTAGCTGACACAGCCCAGGGCCTCGGCCTGCTCCCGATAGTGTTCCGAATCCACCGCCGTCACCACGATAACGGGAATGTCCCGCAAGGCCGGATCGCCCCGCATCCACCGGAGCAGATCAATACCGGACATCCCGGGAAGGTCCACATCCAGCAGGACCAGGTCCGACGGATGAGACCTGAGACGACTCAGGCCAGTTTCCCCGTCCGCCGCCACCAGGGCCCGACAACCCTCGCTGCGGACGAAATCCACCATCAGCTCCCGGTTCACCCGGTTGTCCTCCACCACCAGCACCGATGCCGGCGCCTCGGCGGCCCCCTGTCCCTGATCCGTCCGCGCAGCCAGCGCCGGGGCGTGGGCGGCAACGCTGGCTTCCGGCAGAAGGAGGCTGACACTCGTCCCCCGGCCCGGCTCACTTTTCAATTCCAGCTGGATATCCAGCAAATCGCACAAGCCCCGAGTCACCACCAGGCCCAGGCCCTTGTCCTCATAGAACCGCTCCAGATCCGAGCGCTTGTCCCGGAACAGGCGTGACAGGCGTCGCCGGGTCTCCGGGTCCAGCCCGCTGCCGGAATCAGTGACCCGAATTCGGGGCCGCCCGTCCCCATCCATGAAGGCACTCAATTCGACCCGGCCACGGTGGGTAAACTTCGCCGCATTGGACAACAGATTCAGCAATATCTGCCTCAGCCGAGCCGGGTCCGATTCGATCAACTCGGGTGCCTCCTCCAGCGCCAGCACGGCTTCGTTTCCATTGGCCTGCAGCGAGGAATTAACAAGCGCCAGGCATTCCTGCAGAAAAGGCCGAAGGCGGATGGGCTCGTCACTGCGACTCATCTGCCCGGCCTCCATGCGCGAGGCATCAAGCAGATTATCCACCAGCGTGACCAATTCGGTGCCAGCCTGCTGAACCACTGCCAGATTGCGGGGCACCGGCGCCGGCACCTCGTCGTCGTCGGCCTGCCTGGCAAGACGACGTTCCAGTTTCTGGCTGAAGCCGAGAATGGCGTGCAAGGGCGTGCGCAATTCATGGGAGATGCGGGCAAGGAAGTGCATCCGCGCCTCCCCGGCCTCCCGGGCCTGTTGCACCGCGGCTTTCAATTGACGCTCGGTACGGGAAAGCTCCTCTACGGCCTCCTTGCACCGCCCGTACTCGCGCTCAATGTCCTCCAGTTGCCGGGCGCTGGAGAGCATGGCACGGGCGTGCTCACGCACCCGACTCAACACCGCGATCAGCTCGGACTGCCGTGCCCTGTCATCGGAACGCAATGCGAAAAAAAGCACGGCCTGGAGACGGTTCTCTACCGGCAGCGTCATCCCGATCAGCCCACTGGATTGCTGACTGCCCGACGAGGCTTCACCGCTCAGGGTTTCGATGTGCCCGGGCTCAAGGTGATAGAGGCCTTCCGATAATTCTCGTCCCCGCTGGCTGAGCAATGTCTGCACAGCCTCCTCTTGGTAGCCACCCGGACCAAGCAGGCTGGGACCGCCGTTGGCGGCCAGGGAGAGCAGACGACTGCTCTCCAGATCCAGGACCAGAGCCTGGGCCCCGGTCAGCGCCGGCGTCAGCCTGACCAGGCGAGCCATCAGCTCTTGCAATATCTCCCGGGTTCGCCGATAGCGATTGGCGGAACGCACCAGGGTGGCAAGCATCCCCAACTGCTCGTTCTGTCGCTGAATCTGGCGGGCCGCATCCCGACCGAGGCGGAATCGGTTGTAAACCACCCCGCCCAGTAACAACAGGAAAAATGTTCCACCGATGGCCACATTGCGCCTTAGACCCTCCTCCCGCCGACTCTGGGCCAACAGCTCCATCTGCCTGGTCCTGCGGTCATCCAGAAACTGTGCCTGCATCCGCGCACTTCGGGCCGCCTGCTCCTCCTCCCGCTTGCGATCTTCCAGATCCACTACGGCCCTTTCCTGCTCCAGCGCCAAATCGTAAGCGCCGTCTAGCTCAAACAACTGAGCCTGTAGTTGATGCGCCTGGATCGCTGACCACCACCGGCCGGCTTCGGCCAGTTCAGGCGCAAGACCATCCAGTACTTCACCAGCCCGGGTGTAACTGCCTTGCCCAATCAGGGCAGCTGCCAGAGCAAGGCGTCCTTCCAGGGCGCCGACCGCATAACCGGCAGTATTCACGGCTTCCAGCGCTTCCTCGAGCAACTCGACAGCCTCATCGACATTTCCCTGAAACAAGCGGGCCTCTCCCTCCAGTCGCTGCTTCACGGCCAACAGCACCGGATCACCGGCCCTCTCACACGCAGGCAGACCTTCCTCCACTACCGATGCCAGACTGGCCATGGCCCCCATCCGCCGCACAATCAGGCCCTGCTGCAATAGTTCGGCGCAAACCTCCCGAGGATCCAGGGTCCGATGTGCCTCGGCCAAAGCTTCCCGGGATAACTCAAGTGCCTCCTCATGCTGGCCGGCCTGCCCCAATAGCACTGCGGCACGTCCGAGGAAGGCGGCAGACAACTCAGGAGAATCAACCCTCTCAAGTAACTCGCGCCCCTGAATCAAGGCTTCAAAAGCGGTCTGGTAGTCCGTGGCATTGGTTGCCAGATTCAAACGTAATACCTCGGCACGCAAGCGGATTTCGTCTGGCAGCTCGGCCACCGGAAGGCTTTCCATCTCAGCCAAGGCACCAGCTTCGTCTCCGGATAGCCCGCGATTCCGCAGCTCAAGAAGGCGCAAACGAGTTTCAAGAGGGGGAGGCAACACAGGGTTTTCGCGCCGAAAGTCCTCAATGCTGGCCTGGGACTCGCGCCAGGAGAGTTGAATATTCAGGCGTTCAAGTCGCTCGACGTTCTCCTGTAGCCGTTCCGTGTCTTCAGCATGAGCCGCTGAAACCACCAGCAGGAACAGCAACAATACAGCGGCTGACCATAGCCGCCGTCGAGTAGCGCCATTCAGGAAATGGAGCTTGTCGGGCCCGGCCCCCCCGCACATGAGCAAGTGCAGCTCGACGACAGTTCAGTCGTAGGATCGAATAATGGCCCGACTGGTCTTCTCGATATTGCTCAAACCGGTCAGGCGGCGGATTTCATCCAGGTCCCCCGCAGCCAGGGCCTTTTTTTCTTCCTCACTCAATTCGAATTCCGCCATGACCGCCTCCGGATCCTTCTCGTAGCGGCTTTCCAGCTCGGCATCTTCGCCCAAACGGTGAATCAAATCGGCAAGCTTGGACATGGAAGTACTCCTTTCTTCCTGATAATGACAATAATCACGACAAGGACATCATTAATTGGTCCCTTCCGTCACCTCTGCTTGCCAGCATATTACATTTCTGAGCATCAGCAAGAAGCGTGATGGCGCTTGGGACCAGCTACCCGTTTAAAGTGGGTCAGTCAAACCCGTCGGGCCAATAGCAGACATTGCATCAAGCGTAGCAGACGGGGAAAGTTGACCGGTTTGGGCTCGAAAACCGTGCAGCCGGCGGCTTCGGCTGCTTGTCTGTGAGGGGGTTCGGATTGGGCGGAGACGGCAATCACCGGCACTGCCGTCATGGATGGCCAGTCCCGGAGCTCACGGGTGGCTTCCAGGCCGGAGAGGATGGGCAGGTTGATATCCATGAGAACAATGTCGGGGGCCTGGTCCCGACAGTAACGAAGCGCCTCCTCCCCATCCCCGGCGGCGTCAACGGAAAAACCCTCCATCTCCAGGAATTCAACCATCAAGTCCCGGTTGACCGGCTCATCCTCCACCACCAGCACATGGGCGCGATTCATTTGGCCGGCAGACTCATCCGCCGGCCAACCGAAGACCAGCGCTTCTTCTTCCTCTCGACTCAGACCGTAATCCTGGATGACTTCCCGTGGTTCCCGCTGGAAACGGGCCTCCAGATCGGCGTCCAATCCCAGATCATTGATCAAGCGGGCAAGCCCGGACATGACACCCCCCGTTCACCCCTGCCTGCGCAGGTTCTGCTCAGCGCAGGGAAATTTTCTGCCTGGCACGAAGGTCCAGACCACTGGCCTCCAGTCGGGCCTCCACGCGCCAGCGATAGTAGCGGCGGCGTCCACCCAGCAACTGGGCCCCCAGCATCAGCCCCTGCGCCAGCGCGCCTTCCGGGGCCTTGCCGCCATGACCGGGGACCGATTCCGGCACCGGCAGCTCGAAATCGAATCGCTCCACATCACCCGGAGACAGATGCAGTGCCCCACTCACCGGTACCTGGTCACGATAGATCTCGTTGCGATAACGACGCCGACGGCTGCGGCCATTGCTCCCATGCCGACGCACTTCCTCAATCTCCTCGCCCACCAGGGCCACATTCAGTGCGCGGCCGTCGATCTCGCGCCGGGCCTTGACCTCGCAATGCCCGCTCAGGGTCTCGCCACAGGCAACGGCACTGCGATCCAGCTTGATCTGCAATCTTCCTTTCAGGCGGGCCAGCAATTTGGGCAATAACGCGATGGCCAGGAGCAATACGGCCCCACCGACAATCAGCTTGATGATCATTTCTTCCGACATTACTGCCTCCCTCAAAGCATCTGATTTGAATCAATCTTGTCGCCCATGGCCAACCGCTGCCATCCCCCGGACGGAGCCCCCCTCAGCCCCGCCGCCAGACAATCAATCCACTGCTTCCAGTTGCCAGCGCTGGCGAATGCCCCGCTCGGTGAAATCCAGCGTCTGGCGCAGACGCCAGCCTTCGGCCGGCAACCAGGCAGGCAGGGACTCGCCCACCATGGCTTCCAGGCTCACCGCATCCCCCACCCGCTCGGCATGAAGATCCGGATTGATCAACATGAGCAGCAGGGCACGCCCCTCAAGCTCATCATCCCCCATCGCCGCGGCCATCTCCGCGGCGCGCTCGCCACTGTGAATCGTGAAATGACGCCCGTGCTGGGCCAGAGTCAACTCACGCCGCAAGACATCAAAGGGAGGCGGGGGCTGAAAGCCCACACCACGACCGTCGCTGGGCACATCCAGCTCCGCAAAGCGGGGAAACAGCACCCCGAACTGGGTCAACAGCCCCTGGGGATCGTCGGCCGAGATGGTCGCCAGCACATCCATGCTGTCGGGCATGTCATCGGCGTCCATGTCCAGAACACTCAGGCTCATGCCCATCAGCCCATCAGCAAAGGAAAGCGCGGGACCAAGCAGGGCCGGACTGGTCTGGCCCACCCGTGCCTGCAGCGTCTCTAAAGGCGCACAGTCAAAGTCGGCCCGGGTAAAACGCCGCCACAAATCCAGTGCCACCCGTGGCAGGGCGTCGGTGTTCACACCCAGGGCCGTGGCGGCAATGACCTCCGCCTCGCCCCGCATCAGCGTCGCCGGGATATGGCCGTGCAGGCGCCGGAGGCTGCGCATGGTGCGCTGATCACGGCTATCCACCAGCACCTCCATGGCAAGACGCCGATCCTCCGCCGTGGGCAGCTGAGCAAAACCGAAGCGCAGGCCCGGCCAGTTCTCGGCAATGGCCAGCAGCTCGGTCTGGCAGGCCTCACTCCGCAGTGCCTGCTGATCCTGCGGTGTCTCCTCATCCCGAACAGCGGCCCGCAAGGCCTCCAGACTGCCCGGCCCGGTCGCGCCAAGCAGGCCCACCAGGGCCCGACTGTCCACAAAACCCAGGCCGGTCGGCATCAGTCCGTGGCGATCCATGATGGCTTCCAGCACGCCGCTGTCGGCCAGGGATTCGGTCGGGGCCTGCTGAGCTGAAACGCGCGCGGACAATGCCGGATCGGCCAATACCTCGCTGTCCACGAACACACTGGCCACATCCCCCTGCACGACCAGGACCAGGTCGGCACTTGCCTCCTCCGAGCGGTACAGGGGATAGCGACGGAACAAGGCGGCCGCCTTATCCTCCTCTGCCACGGCGGGATCAATCTCCGCCGCCGCTTCAAGATGATCCACCAGGGCGATCAGGGCGACGGGATCATCCAGGCGCCAGCGCAGCACCGGTGCCAGCTGATCAAGATAGACCACGAACTCCGGCTCAAGGCCGGCCCCAATCCTTGTCATCATGGCGGGCACACCACCACCGTCACGGCTCACCCGATCCAGCTCCAGGATCAGCGCGGCCAGAAAACGCAAGCCATCGGCCACGTCGCTGGCCTGTTGCCATTGCCGGATCTGCGCAGCACTGGTCTCGTCCAGCAGTGAATCCATGGCCGGGAATACGGTCTCCAACGCCTTCAGCGGCAGCGGCTCCCGGCCCCCGAAATAGATCAGGGTGTCGGCCGGTACTTGCCGGTTGAGATCCTCGCCCACTGTCACTGCCGGTGCGGGCGGCGGAGCCTCCCGCCCCACCCATTGCCAGACCAGCACTGCCGCAACAAGCACGAGTGTGCCCAGCGGCAGAATCCAGCGCATTTTCATTCACAACCTCCTCAGTGGCCGGAAGGC
>NZ_SLKM01000128.1:0-9205 GCF_007134575.1 Natronospira sp. | reverse complement strand
GGCTTCAAAATCCCGCCACAGGTACTTGCCTTCAATTCCAAAGGCATTTTCACGGTCAGACCCAACAGAAACGCTTTCTATTACCCCGGTCAGCTCCAGACCGTTGGACAAGGTATAGGCGGGTTGGATCGCCAAGGCATCGGCGGAGTCGCCGAAATCCTCATACCAGGCTTCGAGCCCGGCAGTCTGGGTCGGGAATACAGCGGCATCATCCACCAGCCAGTGGCCACCGGAGGCCTGGGCGGTGAAAGGGGTCATGAGGGCAGCACCAATTGCTGCGCCAGGAATCATTTGCTTGCGCACTTCTCTCTCCTGTTTTCAGGCAGGCAGTTACGGTTCCCTTAAGTTCCCGATAACTGGCAGGCACAGGATTGCAAACAGTGCTCAGGAAATCTGCACGCACAAAGCCTAGCATCGCCCTGTTGCATTTGCATGGACACGACGAACCACGACGCCCTGGGCGATCTGTTTGCAATTGAGAGAAACGGGCTGGCGATGAATCTGGCGAGATCGGCGGCAGCCGATAATGATTCGCGATGGGATTCACGCTAGACCGCTTCGCATTGAAGCTGCGAAGCGGTCAGCAGGAAGGAATTTCCAGTGAGACGGCCTCGCGGCTTCAGCTTGTCCTGCCCGTCATCGGGCATCTACTGCTAACGTCCAACTGGGGGTTCCTCCTTTCTATTTGAAGATGGTGGCGAATTATACGAGTACGGCACCTTCTGTCAACTGCTTTCTTGGCCGGCAGGTTACACCCTCAGACCGCGACCGGCGCCTTAATGTGCGGGTGGGGGTCGTAGTCCAGAATCTCAAAATCCTCGAATCGGTAATCAAACAGACTCTCGGGACGCCGCTTGATGTTCAGGCGAGGCAAGGGTCGCGGCGCCCGAATGAGCTGCTTGTCCGCCTGCTCCAGGTGATTAAGGTAGAGATGGCAATCACCGCCGGTCCAGATGAAATCCCCGACATCCAGATCCAGCTGCTGGGCCATCATGTGAACCAGAATGGAATAGGACGCGATATTGAAGGGCAGACCAAGGAAAATATCCGCACTGCGCTGATAGAGCTGGCAGGACAGTTTGCCGTCCGCCACGTAAAACTGGAAAAAGGCATGGCAAGGGGCCAGGGCCATTTGATCCAGTTGGCCCACATTCCAGGCGGAGACAATCATGCGACGAGAGTCCGGCGTGGTCCCAAGCTGCTCCATCACCCGCTGAATCTGGTCGATGGCCTGCCCGTCGGCGGTCGGCCAGGACCGCCACTGATAACCGTAAACCGGTCCCAGGTCACCGTTTTCGTCCGCCCATTCATTCCAGATGCGGACATTGTTTTCCTGCAGGTAGCGGATATTGGTGTCACCGCTGAGAAACCACAGGAGCTCATGGATGATGGAGCGGAAATGCAACTTCTTGGTGGTCACGGCCGGGAAACCCTGAGCCAGGTCAAAGCGCATCTGGTGGCCGAACACGCTCAGGGTGCCCGTACCGGTGCGGTCTTCCTTGCGGTGGCCGTGCTCCCGCACATGTCGCATCAGGTCGAGATAGGCCTTCATTTCGCCATCGCCTCCCGGTCCGCCTGAGTCGGGGGGTAGCCCCGGTTCCGCTGGGACAGGGTAATCAGCACCACGCCAACGAGTATCAGAGGCAGAGAGAGAAGCTGCCCCATGGTGAGCCAATCCCAGGCGATATAGCCAATATGCTCATCCGGCATGCGCACGAATTCCACCAGGAAACGGAATGCCCCGTAGAGCAGGGCAAACAGGCCCGAGATCAGCATTCTGGGTCTGGGGCGGGCAGACACCCAGAACAGGACCACGAATAGCACCAGACCTTCCAGAGCCGCCTGATAAAGCTGGGAGGGATGCCGGGCCACGCCATTGACGATCATGCCGAAGGGTCCGTCGGTGGGCCTGCCCCAGAGTTCGCTGTTGATGAAGTTGCCGATCCGGCCCAGACCAAGGCCGATGGGTACCACCGGCGCGACGAAATCCACCACATCCCAGAAATGGCGCTTCTGGCGGCGAGCAAAGAGCCAGCCCGCAAACAGCACACCCAGCAGGCCGCCGTGAAAGCTCATGCCACCCTGCCAGATCTGCAGGACCAGCAGGGGGTCGTCGATATAGGCGCCCAGATTGTAAAAGAGGATATAACCCACTCGACCGCCGACAATCACCCCAAGAACCACGTAGAAGGTGAGATCAGCCAGGTCATTGCTGTCCCAGCCCACATCCGGTCGACGCAGGCGTCGCCCAAGCAGCCACCAGGCCGCGAGCACACCGATCACGTACATCAGGCCATACCAATGAATAGCCATGGGGCCCAACTCAATGGCGACCGGGTTGATATCCGGGTAATGCATGTAACTCCCCTTCCGGGATGACCAGGACAAGTGGGGCAGTTTACCGGATCGCAATTGAGGGCGGAAAGGCCGCGGGTGTTAGAATTGGCGCCCATTCCACCCCCGGTAGGAGAAATTCACCATGTCCCACCCGCATTTGCGCCTGAAGAAAAATGAGGACCGCCGTCTGCGGGCCGGCCATGCCTGGATATTCAGCAATGAGGTGGACAGCGAGGCCGGGCGGATTACGGATTTTGAAGCCGGGCAACTGGCCAATGTGCTTGGCCAGGGCGGCAAGCCGCTTGGGACGGCCTATATCAACCCCAACTCCCTGATCTGCGGGCGCATGATCAGCCGCCAGTCCGACGTGGCCCTGGACAAGTCCCTGATCAAGCACCGGCTCAATATTGCCTCGGGCCTGCGTGAGCGACTTTACGGTGACGGCGCCTGCCGACTGGTCTTCGGCGAGGCGGACGGCCTGCCGGGCCTGGTGGTGGAACGCTTCGGCCGGGTCTATGCCATTCAACTCAGTACCGCCGGCATGGACGTCCGTCAGGGAGAAATACTGCAGGCCATTGAGGAGAACTTTGCTCCCGAGGCGGTGGTGCTGCGCAACGACAACCCGGTGCGGCAATTGGAGAATCTGGGAGTTGAAGCGCCCCGGCTTATTGCGGGCGAGCTGCCGCAAACCCTGGAAATCGAAGAAGCCGGCCTGCGATTCGGCATTGATCCTCTGGCGGGACAGAAGACCGGCTGGTTCTTCGACCAGCGCCCCATGCGGGAACGCCTGGCCCACCATGTGCAGCCGGGCGCCCGTGTGCTTGACCTCTACAGTTATCTGGGCGCCTGGGGGCTGCGCGCTGCCCATGCCGGGGCCGGGGACGTACTCTGTGTCGACAGCTCCGCCGAGGCCCTTGCGGGGGTAGAGGCCAATGCCGAGCGCAACGGCTTGACGGTGGAGACTCAACAGGGGGATGTGATGGCGGTGCTCAAGGACCTGCGCCAGGCCGGAGAGAAGTTCGACATCGTGATTGCCGACCCACCCGCTCTGATCAAACGGCGCAAGGACGTCAAACAGGGCAGGAAGGCCTATCGTCAGCTCAATCAGGCGGCATTGCAGGTGCTGGCAAAAGACGGGCTGCTGGTGTCAGCATCCTGCTCTGCCCACATGGCCCGGGATGAGCTCATCCGCACCGTCCAGGCCTCGGCCCGGCATCTGGATCGCTCCGCCCAGTTACTGGAAATCGGCGGCCAGGGTCCCGACCACCCCGTCCACCCGGCCATTCCGGAGACCGCCTATCTAAAGACGGCCTTTTTCCGGGTGCTGCCGAGCTGGTAAGTCGATTGGCGAGCATTGAGTGCTGAGTACCGAGGGGGGCCCTCTACTCTCACTCCTAACCCTTCAACGCTCCCGACGGACCCATTCGCCATCTTCGCGCTGAATTTCCTCGGTGGGCCAGAAGTGTTTGTCCAGCTTCAGGGTCACCACATCGGTGGTGCCGTCCCAGTCTTCCAGGCGCAGGCGGATAGGACTGCGATGTTCACGACCGGCGACCTGCTCGAGGAACTCATCCAGATCGCTCACTGACTGGCCATCCACCTCAATAATGCGCCGCCCCGGGTTGAGGCCGTAGCGACTGGCCGGGGAGCCATAACTGAAATTGGAGACAAAAACACCGCGCCGCGGAATGCCGCGCTGAGCCGCCATGGCCCGGTGGGGCTCGTGGAGAACCGCACCGGCCCAGTGAATCACCCGCTCCACGCCGCGCCCGTCCATGCGCTGCGTGGGCACGTTCAGCGCCTTGACCTCACCGTTGCGCAAGATGCTCAGATCCACTGATTCCGCCTGGCTGGCCTGATTGAGGCGACGGAAATCATTTACCGGCGTGCCATTGACCGCCAGCAGGAGATCCCCGGACTCCAGATAATCCTCGGCCGGGGCACCGGCCACGATACGTTCTACCGACAGCACGCCCCGGGGACGATCGTCGAGATCGGCCAGACGACTGGCCCAGGCTTCGGGCAGCCCCAGCTTGCGGGCGCTGGACATGGGCATGAGCAGGAACTCCACCTCCAGGGAATGGATCCCCTCGCCATTTCGGTAGCGGGCCAGCATGTCCTGTATGACTTCGGCCGGAATGCCCTTGAATGCATCGCCCCGCGCTCCCTGCTTGCCATAGTTGCTCCACAGCGCCTGTACCCGGCCATGGCGGTCGGCCAGTACACCGCCTACATCGGACGGCGCATTGACCACGGACAGCGTCTCCAGGTTCACGTCTCGGAAGCGGAAGCTCGAAGACAGTGACAGGCGCAGGGGGTCCAGGCCGCTGGCTTCGGTGCGCCTGGAGACCAGTGACTGATCAGGTCGCTTGCCAACCACCCAGACATCATCGCCTGATCCGGGCAGGCGGGGGTTGAAAGTCACCGGCCGCACTTCACTGCCCACCAACAGGGCGGGATCGTATTGGACCAGGGCCAGGTTGTTGAGCGGGTGCAGGAAGACCACCTCCCCCGGCACCTCGAGGGAACTGGCGAAGGTCAATCGCAGATCGCCCATGCGGCTTGGGACCGCGGCGCGATCCGTCAGTACCAGACCCTGAGCCGCATCCACGACAATACCGGTCCCGGTAAAACCGACACCATCCATGCCCTCCACCCGGAAAGGCATGTCGAACTCTACCCAGACCATGGAGCGGGATAGACGCTGGGCCCGGGCATCACCATAGTCACCGAAGCGGACACTGCCGGGCTTGATCTCATTGCGAGCCGGGGCGGCGGCCAATTCCTCGCAGGGCCAGCGGCCCGTGCCACTTTCCATTCGGCAATCCCGGGCCGGGAACCAGGTCCGGTCCACCGTCAGGGTGGCCAACACCTCGCGATAGGGCTCATCGATTCGGGTATAGCGAACCGGGACCCGGGCACCATCGGACAGGCCCTCGAACACCTGCCTGAACTCATCCAGCGTTTCGGTGGTTTCTCCATCCAGTGAACGGATAATGGCCCCACGGGGCACGCCGGAACGGCCCATCATGAAACCGGTGGAGGCCACATACACCGCCCCTGGTGGACGATTGAAATGGCGGGCCTGCTGATACGACAGGGGGTTCAGAACGGCGCCCCCCACCTCCAGATAGCGATCCGGCGTAATGGCCATGAGATCACCCACGGTGACATCCACCTGGCGGGTCTCATCACCACGACGAATATCCAGCTGCAAGCTCTTGCCGACACTGTCATCGAGGATTTCCGCCAGCGGTACGAAGCTGGCCACCATCTCGCCGTTGATCCGGAGCAGGATGTCGCCGGGCTGGAGCAGATCATTGGCCGGGCCGCCGTCGACTACCCGGTCCACCACCAGCATGCCGTTGTAATCCGGGAAATTGAGGCGGGCGGCAGTCTCTTCCACTTCATCCAGCCCCAGGCGCCGCAATTCGTCGTAGGACTGGCGGACAAAGGTGGTCTGCAGGGTCCCCCGCGTGACATCTTCCCCATTGCGCAGCCTGTCCAGCACGCGAATGGCCCTTTGCAGCGGCAGGAAATAGCTGGAACTGGCATCCATGCGCCCGGCGGCATTCAGGGCCAGGGCACGGCCCTGAATGTCAATCACCGGCGAGCCGGAGGAGCCGCCACTGGTGCCGGAGGCGGCCTGGAAATAGAAGGTGTTGAAATCGTTGTAACGGCCGCGGCCGTAATTGGGCGCATCCCGGTCCAGGCGGGCCAGGGTCCCGGCCAGGATGGAAAGACGCTCACCGGCATCGTTACCCACTACCCGAATATCCTGTCCCACGGCGGCCGCTTCCGGCGCCAGGGGAATACTGACCGGATCAATATGGCGAAGGTCTTCGGGATCGTAGCGAAAGAAGCCAAAATCATGGACGGGGTCTCGATAGACCGGGGTCAGGTCCACCTCTTCCGCGTTCTGAAAGACCGCCTCGGCCACCACCGGTCCAGGATAGACCACGTGGCGGTTGGTGAGAATCAGCCCCTTCTCCGCATCCACCACGAAACCGGTGGCCTCGGTGGTGTTTTCCCACTCGGTATCAAAGGGACGCGGCGCATCCACCCGAATCTGCACCACGGCAGGGGCAATGCGGTCCAGGGTCTCCGACCAACTGGGCTCGGCCATCGTCTGTGAGGCCCAGAGCAAGACCGAGGCGCACACAAGCGCCGCAAGCCCGCCCTGAAGACGCCGGGATCCGCTCAACTGCTCAGTCAAAGCTGTAGCCGAAGGCCTGCTTGAACCCGGCCCTGAAATCCTTGGCAGTGAAATGGTGATTCTGTGTGCCATGTTGGGCAACCTTGATTGACCCCATCATCGATGCGATTCGGCCAGTTGTCAGCCAGTCCAGTTCATTCATCATGCCGTACACCAGGCCGGCGCGGTAGGCGTCACCGCAACCGGTCGGGTCGTTAACCACTGCCGGTCGTACGGCTTCCACCTCGTGACAGTCGCCGTTGGCAAAGATCAGTGACCCCTGGGCACCCCGGGTGACCACCAGAGCCTCCACCCGCTGGGCCAACTGGCTGCGATCCAGCCCCGTACGTTCTTCGAGCATGCCACACTCGTAATCGTTCACTGCCACCCAGCGAGCCTGGTCGATAAAGGCCAGAAGCTCCTCGCCGTCAAACATGGGCAGCCCCTGCCCCGGGTCGAAGAGGAAGGGGATGCCGGCCTGGGCGAATTCCCGGGCATGCTGCAACATGCCGTCGCGACCATCGGGGGCAACCACTCCGAGGCTGATTCCCGCATCACGGGGAACGGATTGCTGGTGGGAATGGTTCATGGCACCGGGATGGAATGCGGTGATCTGATTATCATCCATATCGGTGGTGATATAGGCCTGGGCCGTGTACTCACCCTCGACCTGCTGGACGTAGCGGCTGTCGATGCCGTGCTGTTCCAGCCAGGCATCATAAGGGCCGAAATCCGTGCCCACAGTGGCCATGGGAATACCCTTCCCGCCCAGCAGCTTGAGGTTGTAGGCGATATTGCCCGCCGTGCCACCGAACTCGCGTCTCAAGTCCGGCACCAGAAAGGCCACATTCAGCATGTGCACCCGATCAGGCATGATCTGATCCTTGAATCGACCATTGAAGACCATGATGGTGTCGTAGGCATAAGAACCGCAGATCAATGCCGTCATCAGATATCTCCCAGTTATATTTTGCGGCGCTCCGATAGCTTGCGCTGCGTTCAATCCTTGCTTACGCAAAAACGCCAAGGCACAAAGGCGACAACTGCTTCCCTTGTGACCTTGGCGTCTTTACAGCCAATAGTGTTCAGGCGGCGTTGGCCTTGCGCCAGGCCAGGTCCAGCTCCTTGGCCGCCTTGACGTCATCCAGGCGCTTCACCGGCAGGGTGTAGGGAGCGCCCTTCACGGTCTGAGGCTCGGTCTCTGCCTCGCGATTGATGGTGGCCATGGCCTCGACGAAACCGTCCAGCTCTTCCTTGGGCTCGCTCTCTGTGGGCTCGATGAGCAGACACTCGGGCACCAGCAGGGGGAAATACATGGTCGGGGCATGGAAGCCGAAATCCAGCAGGCGCTTGGCGTAGTCGGTGGCGATCACGCCCGTTTCCTTGGCCTGGCGCTTCAAGGTCACGATGAACTCGTGACTGGCTCGGCGCTCGGGATAAGCGAGATCGAAACCGGCCTCACGCAGCTTCACCATCAGGTAATTGGCATTGAGGGTGGCGTACTCGCCCACTCGCTGCATACCGGAACGACCCAGCAGCCGGGCATAGATATAGGCCCGCAGCAGGACACCGGCATTGCCCATGAAGGCGGACAGGCGACCGATGCTGTTGGGCAGCTCGTCCCTGTTGCTCCAGCGGAAACCGTCACCGTCCTTCATGACGATGGGGCCGGGCATGAAGGGTTTCAGGCGCTTGGAGACACCAATGGCGCCACTGCCCGGACCACCACCACCGTGGGGAGTGGAGAAGGTCTTGTGCAGGTTCATGTGGATGACGTCAAAGCCCATGTCACCCGGGCGCACCTTGCCCAGGATGGCATTGAGGTTGGCGCCATCGTAGTAAAGCAGGCCGCCGGCCTCGTGAACGATCTTCGACATCTCTTCGATCTTGCGATCGAAGACACCCACGGTGGAGGGATTGGTGAGCATGATGCCGGCAGTCTTCGGACCGACCACGGCACGCAGGGCTTCCAGGTCCACATCCCCGTCCTTGCCGGTGGGGATCTCGCGCACCTTGCAGCCGCACATCACGGCGGTGGCCGGGTTGGTGCCATGGGCGGCATCGGGGACGATGATCTCGTCACGCTCATGATCACCACGGGACTCGTGATAGGCCTTGATCATGGCCACGCCGGCAAACTCACCCTGGGCGCCGGCCATGGGAGTCAGGGAAACCCCGGCCATGCCGGTGACTTCCTGAAGGATGTCCTGCAGCTCGTACATGCATTCCAGAAAACCCTGGCCATGATCCACCGGTCCAAGGGGATGTCGGGCCAGAAAGCCGGGCAGCATGGCGAGCGTGTTACAGGCCCGCGGGTTGTACTTCATGGTGCAGGAGCCCAGAGGATAGAAATTCGTGTCAATGGAGAAGTTCTTCTGGGACAGACGGGTGTAATGACGCACCACCTGCAACTCGGACACCGCCGGCAGCTCGGGGGGCGCCTTGCGTCGGAACTGTTCGGGAATGTCATCAAAGGCCGGCTTCTCGGCGGGGGCCTGGGCGTAGGCCCGGCGACCCTGACGGGCATGTTCGAAAATCAGCATAGTCGTCTGCTTCCAGTTCTCATTGACCGGCCGGTGCATGGCACCGGCCCTGTTGTTCCACGATGGTGATTAGCCCAGTACTTTCAGGGCTGCTTCGTAATCCGGTTCCTGGGCGATTTCCGGCACCAGT
>NZ_SLKM01000316.1:0-9255 GCF_007134575.1 Natronospira sp. | reverse complement strand
TTAGCAGAAAACGGTAGGCCGTGCCGCGGGCACGGCCAGCTCGCCGCTCGTAGCTCGCCGCTCGCCGCTTGCGGCGTCTAGCGCCGCCAATGCCGGTCGAGGGCCAACATGGGCAACAGAATGGCAAAGACCATCATCGCCAGCCCCGGCAGCGCCCAGCCCAAAAGTCCGGTGCGCATGGCGATGTCGATCATCAGGGCGCCGGCGATGGGCCCGAACAGGGAGGCCCAGCCGTAGGCTGCGGAGAAGGCGGCATTGGCCTTGGGCAGGGCCTCGGAGCGGACGCGGTCGCCGATCAGCTTGAGACAGACCGGGTAGGTGCCGCCGCCGGCCAGGCCGACGATGGCGAAGCCGAGCAGGTTGGGGCCGTAACCGGCGCCGGACCAGGCCAGCCAGCCGGTGGTGATGGCGCCGGCCAGGCCGATCAGGCCCAGGCCGGCCAGCACCCGCAGAGCGCCGATGCGGTCGGCAAGCACGCCACAGAGCGGCTGGGCGAGGACCGAGGCAATCAGCATCACGCCGACGATGTTCAGGGTCTGGCTGCGGTCGAAACCCAGGCGATGGCCCTCCACCGGGTAGATGCCGGTCATGCCGTTGTCCAGGACCCCGAAGATCACCGCCCCGAACAGCCCCAGTATGACCAGTCGCCAGCGCAGGTGGCGGCCGCGGCGCCGGCTGGAGTCGGTTTCCGGTTTCGGCCGGGGGAGGCTTTTCAGCCCCCAGCGACAGACCGGAGCCACGATCACCGCCAGCAGGCCCACCAGGGCGAAACACCAGAGACCGAACCAGGCATAGGCCGGGGCCGAGAGCAGCACCCCGCCCCCGTAGCCGAGACCGAGCACAGTGCCATAGGCGGCCATGGCGCGACCGCGCTGATAGGGCTGTACCCCGCGCAGCAGTGCGGTTTCGGCGGCGATGAAAGTAAAGGCGGCCGCCAGCCCGAGCAGAAAGCGCACCGGGAACAGCAAATGCTCATGCCAGGCCAGGGCAAGCCCCAGCGCCGAGAAGCAAAGCCCCTGCAGGATGATCCCGGTCAAGGTGATCCAGCGCGGCCCCAGGCGGGCCACCAGGGTGCCCGCGAAAGGGCTGAGCAGGGCAATCGCCAGCGACAGGGTGGCCGAGACCGCCCCGGTGTAATACTCGGAAAAGCCCCGTTCTTCCAGAATCGAGGCCACCAGTGGCGCACTGGCCCCAAAACTGACCCCCACCAGGCCCATGGCGATGACCAGGGCCACCACGGCACGGGTGTTGAGGGCTTGGCTTTCGTCTCGGGGTTGGGGCGTCATTGGGTCGGTGATAGCACCGTAGGAGCGGATTCATCCGCGACGGGCGGCAATCCGCTCGCGAACGAATTCGCTCCTACGGTTGGGGTTATGAGGTTTGTTCTTCGATCCAATCATCCACAACCTGCTCCAGCACATCCAGGGGGATGGCGCCGTTGAGCAGCACGGTGTCGTGGAACAGGGCAATGTCGAAATCCTCGCCCAGGGCCTCCTCGGCACGCTGCCGCAGTTCGCGGATTCTGAGCTCGCCGATCTTGTAGGCCAGGGCCTGACCGGGCCAGGCGATGTAGCGGTCGATTTCGTTGATGATGTCGTGCTCGGCGCGGGCGGCGTTGCTCATGAAGAAGTCGATGGCCTCGTCCCGGGTCCAGTCCATGACATGCAGGCCGGTGTCCACGACTAGGCGCACGGCCCGCCACATCTCGTAGGTGAGCTGACCGAATTCATCGTAAAGGGTCTCATAGACCCCCATCTCGTGGGCCAGCCACTCGGTGTAGAGGGCCCAGCCTTCCACAAAGGCTGTGGGACCACCGTAGCGGCGGAACGCGGGCAGGCCCTCGATTTCCTGGGCCAGGGCGATCTGGAAGTGGTGGCCGGGCACCGCCTCATGCACGCTCAAGGCCGGGATTTCCCAGATCGGCCGGGTGTCCGGGCGATAGAGATTGACGTAGTAGAAACCGGCGCGGCTGCCGTCCGCCGCCGGCCGGGCGTAGTAGGCCGTGGTGGTATCCGGGGCGATGGAGTCCGGGATGGGCGTGACCCCGTAGGGCATGCGCGGCATGGTGTTGAAGAAGGGCGGAATCAGGCCGTCAATGCGCTTGGACTCGGCCCGGTAGTGCTTGAGCAGATCGTCGGGGTCTTCGTAGTAGAACTTCTCGTCCGTGCGCAGATAGTGGAGAAAGTCATCGAAGTCCCCTTCGAATTCCAGCGCTTCAATGATCTCGTACATCTCGCCGCGAATTCTTTCGACCTCGCTGAGCCCGATTTCATGAATTTCTTCCGGGGTCAGTTCAGTGGTGGTGAAATGCTGGGCCCGCCAGGCGTAGTAGTCCTCGCCATCGGGGAAATAGCGGGCCCCCAGGGTCTCGCGGGCACCAGGGACATACTCTTCGGTGAAAAAGTCATGAAAGCGGTGATAGGCCGGGATAACCACCTCATTGATGGCGGCGATGGCCTGTTCGCGCAGGCGCGCCTGCTCTTCCTCCGGGATGCGGTCGGGCATGTTCTCGAAGGGGGTGAAAAAGCCGCTTTCCTCGGCACTGTCCACCAGTTGGGACTCGATCTGCGGGGGAATGCGCTCGGCAATCACGCGCGGCAGGGTCCAGCCGCTCTCGATACCCTCGGCCAGCAGGGCGATGGTCTGGTCCATGTAGCCGTCGAAGGTCTGCATCCGGTCAATCCAGTCCTCGAAATCGGACTGCCGACTCATGGGGATGCGGTTGACCATGTCATCGGCGGACTGAATACCGCCGCGCTGGTTGAGAGTGATCAGGTGGTGATCGTAGTGATGGCCATCGACGCGGGTTTCATACTGGTAGCGGAAGAGGTCGTAATTGAGCTGTTCCTCTTCCGGCAACAGGCTGCGGTCGATCTCGTCCAGCCGGGCCAGGACCTCGCGGTCGGCGGCCTGGCTGGCGGCCCGCGCCTCATCGCTCAAATCCGGCCATTCGGCATTGTAGCGGCGGTCACCCTGGGCAGACGCCATGGTCGGATTTTCCCGCAGCCCCCGTTCCCACTCTTCGTCAAACAGCTCGTGCAGGGCGGCAACAGCGGCTTCCGAGGCATTGGCCCCTTCATTTGCTGTGTCCCGCTCGCTTTCCTGCACCCCTTCCTCGGGGGCGTCACAGGCGGCGGCAATGGCCAGCCCGGCGGCGAACAATAGGGTCCAGACAACTCGCATAGTCAGCTCCTCATATTCCGTTTCGGAATGTAGCGCGGGGCGGGGTTTCGCGTTGGTGCCCGCCAGTCCCTTCCGGTATCATGTCACGCTTCCCGGGCCCAATCCGGGGCTCGACCGAATCGCGGACCAACCAAGGATAAACAAGGACCCGTATGGGCAACAGAACCCCCCTGTACGATCAGCATGTGGCACTGGGTGCCCGCATGGTGGATTTCGGCGGCTGGGACATGCCGGTCAATTATGGCTCCCAGATCGAAGAACACCACAAGGTACGCCAGGAGGCCGGCGTTTTCGATGTTTCCCACATGACCGTGGTGGATGTCGAGGGTTCCGGCGCCCGTGATTTTCTTCGCTACCTGCTCGCCAATGATGTGGCCAAGCTCAAGGGCCCCGGCCGGGCCATCTATGGCTGCATGCTGGATGAGCAGGGCGGCATTATTGATGACCTGATCACTTACTGGCGGGAGGAAGGTCGTTATCGGCTGGTGGTCAATGCCGCCACGCGGGAGAAGGATCTCAATTGGATCATGCGTCATGCCGAGCGGTTCGACGGGGTGACGGTGATTGAGCAGGCCGATACCGCCCTGCTGGCCATCCAGGGCCCCGCCGCGCGGGAGCGGGCCGCAGCCCTGCTGCCCGGCGAGCATCGGGAGGCGGCGATGGCCCTCAAGCCCTTTGGCTGTGGCGACTTCGGTGATGTCTTTGTTGCCCGTACCGGCTACACCGGCGAGGATGGTTTCGAGATCGTGATCCCCGCCGAACAGGCCCAGCGTTGGTGGCAGGGCCTGATGGAGGCCGGCGTGGTGCCCGTCGGTCTGGGCGCCCGTGACACCTTGCGTCTGGAGGCGGGTCTGAACCTTTATGGCAGCGACATGGATGAGTCGGTGACGCCATTGGAATCCGGTCTCGCCTGGACGGTGGCCTGGGAGCCGGCCGAGCGCGACTTCATCGGCCGTCAGGCGCTGGAAAAGCGCCGCGCCGAGGGCGCCAGCGAGAAATTCGTGGGTCTGATTCTGGAAGGCCGCGGCGTCCTTCGTGCCGGACAGACGATTGTCTGTGGCGCCGGCGAGGGCGTGACCACCAGCGGCAGTTATTCGCCCACCCTGGAGCGTTCCATCGGCCTGGCCCGGTTGCCCGGGGATTGCGGCGAGACCGTGGAAGTGGAGATTCGCAAGCGCAGGGTGCCAGCCCGCGTGGTCAAGCCTCCTTTCGTCCGGCAGGGCGAGATCAAAGTCGCCCTCTGAGCCGTTTGGATCAGGGCGGAAAAATCATCTCAAACTAGGGAGACAGGCGATATGAGCAATGTCCCGGCGGAACTAAAGTACAGCAAGAACCACGAATGGGTGCGGGTGGAAGATGACGGTAGCCTAACCGTGGGGATTACCGACCACGCCCAGGCGGCGCTTGGGGATCTGGTCTATGTGGAGGCCCCGGAGGTGGGTGAAAGCTACGGTGCCGGTGATGCCTGCGCGGTGGTGGAATCGGTCAAGGCCGCCTCTGATGTCTATTCACCGGTGGCCGGCGAAGTGATCGAGTCTCACGAGTCCCTGGCCGATGAGCCCGAGCACGTCAACGAAGACCCCTACGGCGAGGGCTGGATTTTCCGTCTGCGTCCGGATAAGCCCGAGGATGTGGATGCCCTGCTGGATGTCGATGGCTATCAGAAAATGCTGGAAGAGGAGGATGTCTGACGGAGATACCCGTCTGCACTCCTCGCTATCGAGCGGATTGTTAACCTGACGAGAACTGGATAACGGCGATGCCTTTCATTCCCCATACCGAGAACGAAGTCAAGGAAATGCTCGACGCCATTGGCGTTGACAGCATTGAGACTCTGTTCGATGAAATTCCCGAGAACCTGCGCATTCATGATCTGCCGGGGGTGCCCGAGTCGCTCAGCGAGATGGCCATCACCCGGTTGATGCATGAGCGGGCCGGCCGGGATGGCCAGCCAGCCTGTTTCATCGGCGCCGGTGCCTATGAGCATCACATTCCGGCCGCGGTATGGGAGATCACCACCCGAGGGGAGTATTACACCGCCTACACGCCCTACCAGGCCGAGGCCAGCCAGGGCACCCTGCAGCTCATCTATGAATACCAGTCCATGATGACCGAGCTGACGGGCATGGAGGTGTCCAATGCCTCCCTCTACGACGGTGCTTCCGGTCTGGCGGAAGCCTGTCTAATGGCGGTGCGGGCCAATCGCAAGTCCAAGTCTCGCCGCGTCCTGATGCCGACCTCGGTTCATCCCCTCTACCGGGACGTGACCGATGCCATTGCCGGCAGCCAGAAGCTGGCGTTCGAGGACATTCCCTATTGCGCCGAGTCCGGCACCACGCTGCTGGATGGTTTCAAGCGCTTTGAGGGAGAAGACATCACCGCCGTGGTTATTCCCCAGCCCAACTTCTTCGGCAAGCTGGAAGAAGTTAACGCCATCACCGACTGGGCCCATGCCCAGGGCGCGCTGGTGATCGGCGTGATCAACCCCACCAGCCTGGCCATCATCGATCCACCCGGTAACTGGGGGGAGCAGGGCGCCGATATCGTGGTGGGCGAGGGCCAGCCCCTTGGGGTGCCCATGTCCTCCGGCGGGCCCTACTTCGGCATTCTCTGCTGCCGCCAGAAGATCGTGCGCCAGATGCCTGGTCGTATTGTTGGCCGCACCGTGGACGAGGAGGGCAAGGAGGGCTTTGCCCTGACCCTGCAGCCTCGGGAACAGCATATCCGCCGTTCCAAGGCCACCTCCAACATCTGTACCAACCAGGGTCTGATGGTCACTGCGGCGACCATCTACATGGCGCTGCTGGGGGCCGAGGGCCTGGCCCGCGTGGCCGCCACCAGCCATCAGCGCACCCGTCAATTGGTGGATGCCCTCTGTGAGCTGGATGGTGTTGAACCGGTCTTCGACGGCCCCTTCTTCCATGAGGCCGCCATCCGCCTGGATCGCCCGGCCGAGAAGGTGCTGGCCGCCCTGGCCGAGCGTGACATCCTCGGTGGCCTGTCCCTCAAGGACTGGTACCCGGAGCTGGGTGAGGCCGTGCTGGTCTGTGCCACCGAAACCAAGACCGAGGACGACATTCGCACCTACCGTGATGCCATGAGCGACGTACTGGCATCGGTGAAGGCCGCCTGATTTCTCCGCAAGAGCAACAAGACCCAGGAGGCAGTGGCATGGCTACGATTACTCTGCAGGGCAAGAAAATTCATACCGCCGGCGATTTGCCGGCAGTGGGTAGCACGGCACCGGATTTCCGGCTGGTGGCCGGTGACTTTTCCGATCGCAGCCTGAAGGCCCTGATGCGGCGCGCAGACAGACTTGGTGCCACGTATGTCCTGCTCGTGGGAGACGACGAGCTTTCAGGGGGTGCAGCCAATCTGCGGCACATGGGGACGAAGGAGCAGGTGGCCATCACCATTGACAATTTTGTAGAAAACATCAAGCGGCAAATCGGCGCATCCGATGATTCATAAAATTTCCACGAAACCGGGAGACGATTTTTTTCCCGGTGATTCCGGGCCAACCGACCTTTCATAACGCTGCCCCCGGCGCCCGCCGGGTTGTGGGTACGAAACAGGCACGTTTATTGCATTTGTGATTGTGCCGCGGTTCGGGGAACTGAAACCCGGCAGCGTCAATCGGGATGCAACATGTAAGTTGGCAAACAAGAAACAGTGTGTAAAAGGAGTTGAAACAGTGACGGACCAACTGGGAGAAATGCGTCGTACCCATCATTGCAGCGCGCTTCGAAAGAGCGATCTTGAAACCCGTGTGATGCTCATGGGATGGGTCCAGCGGAGGAGGGATCACGGGGGCGTTATTTTCGTGGATTTACGGGACAGGGAAGGACTCACGCAGGTTGTGTTCAACCCGGTTCACAATCCCGCGGTTCACGAGAAAGCGCATGCCATACGGAACGAGTACGTGATTGCCGTGGAAGGCCGCGTTTACAGTCGCCCAGAGGGGATGGCCAACCCGAACCTCCCGACCGGGGAGATCGAGGTGATGGTGGATGAGCTGAAAATCCTGAACCGGGCTGTCACTCCGCCGTTCATGATCGACGATGACAACGGGGCAAGCGAGACCATACGCCTCCAGAACAGGCACATCGACCTTCGCCGGCCGAACCTCCAGCGCAACATCATCATGCGCCACCGGGCGGGTGAGGCAATTCGCGCCTATCTCAACGACCTGGGGTTCCTGGACATTGAAACCCCGTTTCTCACCCGGTCCACGCCCGAGGGGGCGCGTGACTACCTGGTCCCCAGCCGCACCAACCCGGGCAATTTTTACGCCCTTCCCCAGTCGCCCCAGTTGTTCAAGCAGTTGTTGATGGTCTCCGGGTTCGACCGGTATTACCAGGTTGTCCGCTGCTTCCGGGACGAGGACTTGCGTGCGGACCGCCAGCCGGAATTCACCCAGATCGATTTGGAAATGTCGTTCGTGGGGGAAAGCGATGTCATGGAAGTCGCGGAAGGACTTGTTTCCGCCGCATTCCAATCCGCGGGCGTGGAAGGCCTGAATACCCCGTTCGACCGGATGACCTATGCCGAGGCCGTTGGCCGGTTCGGCCTGGATCGGCCGGACATCCGTTTCGGCCTGGAGCTTTGCGATATCAGTGACATCGTTGCGAACGCCGGGTTCAAGCTGTTTGCGGACGTGGTCAAAAAAGGCGGGGTGGTAAAGGCCATCAATGCAAAAGGGTGTGCCGGGTTCACCCGAAAGGAAATAGACGATTTCACGGCGTTTGTCGCCGTGTACAAGGCGCGCGGCCTGGCATATATCAAGGTCAGGGAAAGCGAGTGGCAATCCCCCATCGCCAAATTTTTCACCGAAGCGGAAAAATCCGCCATGACCGAACGCTTGGACATGCAACCCGGGGACATGGTTTTTTTCGGGGCGGACGAAGCCCCCATCGTCAACGAGTCCCTGGGGTACCTGCGAAATCATCTTGGCCGGAAGCTGGGGTTGATCGACGACACCGTATACCGGTTTGTGTGGGTCACGGATTTTCCCCTGGTCGAATATGATTCCAACGAAAAACGGTACCAGGCGCTTCACCACCCCTTTACCGCCCCCATGGAAAAAGATTGCAACAAGCTTGAAACAGACCCCCTTTCCGTTTTGTCCAGGGCTTATGACCTGGTGTTGAACGGTGCGGAAATCGGCGGCGGCTCAATCCGTATCCATGACCGGGATTTGCAGGTCCGGGTCTTGAAAACGCTCGGAATGGAAAAAGACGAATACGAGGACAAGTTCGGGTTCCTGCTCAATGCTCTGGAGTCGGGGGCGCCGCCTCATGGCGGCATCGCGTTCGGTTTCGACAGGCTCATGGCGATCCTGTGTGGTAGCAGTTCCATCAGGGAAGTCATTCCATTTCCCAAAACCCAGAAAGGGAGCTGTCTGCTCACTTCCGCCCCCTCGCGCGCCGGTAACGAACAGTTGCAGGAGCTTGGGCTGAGGGTCACGGTGGTTGAATAAAAATAAAAGAATTTGTATGTTTTTTCTTGACAATATTTTTATATCCGACTAAAAAGACAATCTCTGAGCATCGGTTGTTCATTATTCCCCAGTAGCTCAGTTGGCAGAGCAGGTGGCTGTTAACCACCGCGTCCGTGGTTCGAGTCCGCGCTGGGGAGCCAACCAAAAGCCCGGGAGAGTAGTCCCGGTTAATATATATAAACCCCGCAAGTCAAGTATTTGCGGGGTTTTTTTTGTGTTTTGCCGACTTGCGCGGCTGAGTGAGCACCCTCCCGATCCGCCGTTTAGATGACTGCGGTCCGGGAACCGGGTGCCTCTAAAGGGTTGGAACGGCGCTACCGATAATGTCCCTTCCAAATTTTCCCGTTTTCCATTTTTTCGAGTCGCCTTGTTTGACACCTCGTTTGCATTCGGAGGTCCACATGATAGTTGAATTATAGTATTCACACAGTGTTGTCGGACAAGGCTGTTGCATGATAGGTTCTGGCTGGAATGACGGACCCTTGGGGGTGGCACTGGCAACTTGTTGCCGGTGTTGCGAAGCAACAAGAGGAAAACCTCCCGGCCTTCGGCCACCGGCAACAAGTTGCCGG
>NZ_SLKM01000309.1:0-9277 GCF_007134575.1 Natronospira sp. | reverse complement strand
CCTCGGCGACCGTGGCGCCTTAACCAAGAATTCTCAAAGCGTCTGAAACGAGAATTGCCGCTCATATTAAACAAACAATGGCGATCGCATTACTTTTCAAAATTGAGGTGCTCGCTTACTGCCATGGCCATAATGGCCGCAGCTGCCGGACTCATTGGATTCAGCCAGCCTACGCTCGGATCAATTCAGCTAGGTTCATCAATGTCCGGCTGGCATGGGTTTTGGTTGCTTTTGCTTTCAGCGATGCTGGGCCTCGTCGTCGCTGGTAGTCATTCGCACAGATTCAAACAGGAGATTCTGTAGGCCCAACGCTTTCGATCCTGGATCGCTCTAAATTCAACAGCATCTGCCACGACTTATACCGGTTTCATTCTGTTTGCCGGCTGGCTGCTTTTGTTCAGCAGCTTTGCCTATCCCGAACTATCGAGTGTTCTTGTCGAATCACTGCGGCTTGATCAAGCCGCACTGGATGATGGGGCCTACTGGAAGTTTGCGAGCTACGCGCTTCTTCACTTCAGCTGGATCCATATCGCGCTGAATCTCATTGGACTGTTCTTCTTCGGACCCATATTTGAATCCTGGCATGGACGCAAAAACTTCCTTGTCGTACTCATTGGCGGCATCCTGGTCGGTGGCCTGCTCCATTCACTGCTTGATTCGGAAACCGCCGCGGTAGGTGCATCCGGCGGCATCCTGGCGATTCTCGCGTGCCTGGCGGCTCATTCAATCCTTTCTCGCGACGGATCCCGCTGGTATACCGTGCCGAGAGCCTGATCGCCGTTGTTTTGGCCATCTCACTCGGGCACGGAGTTGATGCCGTTGCCCAGACCATCCATCTTGCGGGAGTCGCTTGGGGTGTTTTCGTCGGCATTGTCTTGTGTCTTCTCGGACGCAAAACAGGTTCAGGGGATGTTGGGGAACCTCTGAGTTAATCCATTCGCGCATACAGCCGCAAGCCGACCATCCGAGAACTTTCCGTCTTCCTCCGTTGACTCTGTGTTCCAATCGCCCACCCAAATTCCGGTCAGTCGGCATTCAGCACTGTCTCGACAAGGGACAGGGCGTGGTGGTCGTAGGGGCTGCCGAAGAGGTTGCAGTGGTTGAGGACGTGGTAAAGCTGGTAGAGGGGGCGGCGTAGATGGTGGTAGCCGGGGTCCAGGGGATAGTGGTGCTGGTAGGCCTGGTAGAAGCCCGCGTGGAAGCGGCCGAATAACTCGCTCATGGCAAGGTCGCATTCACGGTCGCCGTAGTGGCAAGCCGGGTCGAAAATGACGGGCTCGTCGGCGCCGATACGGGCGCGGTTGCCAACCCAAAGGTCGCCGTGAAGGAGGGACGGGGCGGGTCTGTGGTCCGCCAGCAGGCGCGGGAGGGCTTCGAGCAAGCGCTCGCCGGCCTCCTGTAAGGCACCGCCCGCGCCCTTGGCGGCTGCCCAATCCAGTTGCGGACGCAAGCGCTGCTCGCGGAAGAACCAGCACCAGTCCTGGCTTTGGCGGTTGGGCTGGGGCGTGAGGCCGATGTAGTTGTCGCGCTCAAGGCCATGGTGTTCGGCCTGATGCCCGTGCAGAGCGGCCAGGGCCTCGCCCAGACGGGTGTCGCTGGCCTCGCTTGGGGCGGACAGTGGCAGGTATTCGCACAACAGCCAGGCGATATGGCGGTCGCGGCCCTGCGCCAGAACCGTGGGGACACGCACCGCGTCGGTCGCCGCCAGCCTGGCCAGGCCGTCGGCCTCGGCTGCCAGCATGGGGTTATTGCTGGCCGGCAGGGTCTTGAGGAAAAACGACTGATCCTCACTGTCCAACTGCCAAGCGTGGCCGATGTCCCCGCCCGACAGCGGCCGGCAGTGGATTCGAGTCTCGGGCAGACCGGCGGCCCGGAAGATGGCCTGGCGCTGTGATTCACTTGGCTCAGGCATGCGCCAGACCCAGCTTCCTGCGGTTGGCTCGACCCAGACCGACAAGGCGGTCCAGCTCGTTCAGGGCCGATGGGTCGACTGGCCCCCGCGGCGGCAGGGCGTCGAAAGGCAGCGGGGCGTCATCCCGCAGGCGGGTTAGGGCGCGGGCCCGGAAAGCCACTTCCCGATGCGCCTGCAGTCGTTCGCGGAGACGGGCGGCGCCGCGCAGCCCGTGCTCGAGGAGGCCGTCGAGATCGGCGTACAGGGCATCCAGGTCGCTGTAGAGCGAGAACAGGCGGGCGGCGGTCTTGGCGCCGATGCCGGGCACGCCGGGAATATTGTCCACCGGGTCGCCCACCAGGGCGAGGTAGTCGGCCATGCGCTCGGGGGGAAAGCCGAAGCGCTCGGCCACCGCATCACGATCGCGGGCCGCCTTGCCCGGCCCCTCCCAGAAATAGTCGCCCGGGCGCAGCAACTGGGCGAGGTCCTTGTCCCGACTGATCAGGGTAATGGGCAGTGCCTGGTCTCGCGCCAGGCGGGCGGCGCTGGCCATCAGGTCATCGGCCTCGAAATAATCGGAAGCGAGCACGGGCAGGCCCAGGGCCTCGGACAGCGTCCGGGCCCAGCGGAACTGACACTCCAGTTCCGGCGGCGGCAACTCGCGGTTGGCCTTGTAGTCCGGGTCGATTTCATTGCGAAAGGAGCTGCTCAGGCTTTCATCGAAGCAAATCAGGAGGGGCTGGCCGCCGGTTTCAGGCAGCAGGTCCACCAGGGTGGTGGCGAAACCGCGAAAGGCATTGGCGGGCTCACCTGCGGCAGTAGTGATGGAATCGGGCAGGGCAAACCAGCCGCGAAAGAGAAAGATGGAGGCATCAAGAAGGTAGAGCACAAAGATCTCTCAATTGCGCTCCAGCAGACTGCTCAGACGCTTGTGCAGGGGACTGGTCCGAGGGAAGTGGGCCAACAGGAATTCCATCTGGTCAGCCAGCACCCGACGACCCTTGAGATAGACGTACTCGGCATGGGTGGGGGTGAAGGGAACGGCCAGAAGCTGCATCCCGGCCTGTTCCGGTGTCCGGTCCGCCTTGTGGTTGTTGCAGCGCTTGCAGGCAGTCACCACATTGTTCCAGTGATCGTGGCCACCCTGGGATACCGGGGTGACATGATCACGGGAAAGCAGATTGCTGGGAAAGCGATCACCGCAATAAAGGCAGAGGCGGGCATCACGCCGGAAGAGAGTGTGGTTGTTCAGTGGCGGCGTGTACTGTCCGCGGGCGCGGTTGACGTACTTGCGGCTGCCGGGGGTGGCGATGATGGAGTGGACAGTGAGGATGCTTTGGCGGCCCGTGCGTGCACAGATGCCACCGTGGAGGTCGTACAAGGGCGAACCAACCTCATAGGCCACTTCGCCCAGATGATAGAGCCTTGCCGCGTCCTGGTAGCCAATCCACTCCAGCGGCATGCCCCCGATGTCGGTTCGCAGCACCTGCTGAGCCAGATTATTCATGGTTCGCTCCGAAGCCCGGTTGCGCGAACGGGGCGCTTGGACTCAGGTCAGAAAACACCGCCCGCATCAGCTTCTGTTGACACTTTTACATCCATTTCCCCTGCCTTGACAAGTTTTTGATCACGGCGGCAACAAAAAATTCACGCCGCCAACGAGGCCTCAGAGGCTGCTACACTCAATCGAGATACTTTCTGCCAGCCCAATAGCCAAGGGAGCGAAGATCACAATGAGCACAGTCATCGCGGTGCCCGCGGAGACACGCGAGGGGGAACGGCGGGTGGCCATGGCGCCGAGTCTGGCGCCAAAGCTGGTCAAGGCCGGGGCCCGGCTACAGATCCAGGCCGGGGCCGGCAAGGCTGCGGGATTCTCGGACCAGGCATTTGCCGACATCGATGGTGTGGAGATCGTCGAGGACGCCGACACCCTCTGGTCTCAGGCAGACCTGGTCTTCGCGGTCAGACGTCCGGAGATAGAGCGCCTTCGGCAAATGAAGCCCGGTGCCGGGCTGGTAGGCTTTCTGGCGCCCTGGGAAAGGGATGAATTTGTCGGCGCCCTGGCCGAGCAGAAACTTTCAGCCTTCGCGGTTGAGTTGATCCCCCGCATCTCCCGGGCCCAGTCCATGGATGCCCTGTCGTCCCAGGCGGCGGTGGCCGGCTACAAGTCCGTGCTCCTTGCGGCTGAACATCTGCCGCGTTTCTTCCCCATGCTCACCACTGCCGCCGGCACCATTCGCCCGGCCAAGGCGCTGGTGGTGGGGGCCGGTGTCGCCGGCCTGCAGGCCATCGCCACGGCACGACGACTGGGGGCAAGGGTGGAAGCCTTCGATGTGCGCTCGGCGGTCGCCGAACAGGTTGAGTCTCTGGGGGCGAAGTTCGTCGATACCGGCGTCAAGGCCGAGGCCGAGGGCGGTTACGCCCGGGAATTGACCGAGGAAGAGAAGGCCCAGCAACAGGCGGTCCTGGCCAAGCATGTGGCTCAGGCCGATGTGGTCATCACCACGGCGGCCATCCCCGGCCGCCCGGCGCCAAAGATCATTACCGAGGCCATGGCCAGGGACATGAAACCCGGCGCCGTCCTGGTGGACCTGGCAGCCGAGACCGGCGGCAACTGCGAGCTGACCGAGGCCGGGCAGGTCAAGCGACTGGGATCTGTCAGTATTGTGGGGCCCACCGATGTGCCCGGCATGATTGCCGAGCACGCCAGCGAAATGTTCGCCCGCAACCTCTGGAATTTCACCCAGCCCTGCGTGGGTGAGGATGGCGGGCTCACCTGGAACATGGATGATGAGGTCTATGCCAAGAGCGTGGTCAGCCACGATGGCGAAATCCGTTTTCCGGCTGCGGAGGAAGGCAAATGATCGAATTGACCGGCTTTATTGCCCTCTACATCGTCATGCTGACGGCCTTCGTCGGCATCGAGATCATCTCCCGAGTCCCGGTCATTCTGCATACCCCATTGATGTCGGGCTCCAACTTCGTGCATGGCATCGTGGTGGTGGGGGCCATGGTGGCCCTGGGCCATGCCGAGACCACCCTGGGGCAGGTCATCGGCTTCATCGGGGTTGCACTGGGCGCAGGCAATGCTGTCGGCGGCTATGTGGTGACCGAGCGCATGCTTGAGATGTTCAAGTCCAGCAAGGGAGAGAAGGCGTGAGTGAAATCATCAGTCGGGATACGCTCGATCATCTGATTCAGGCCAGTTATTTCATCGCCATCCTGCTGTTCATTCTCGGTATCAAGAGGATGTCTTCGCCGGTCACCGCCCGACGCGGTATCCGCCAGGCGGGCCTGGGGATGGTACTGGCCGTGGCCGCCACCTTCTTCCTGCCGAACATGGGCAACTTCTTCCTGATCATCAGCGCCCTGTTTGTGGGCAGCCTGCTGGCCTGGGTCAGTGCCCGCAAGGTGGCCATGACCGGCATGCCGCAGATGGTCGCGCTCTACAACGGCATGGGCGGGGGCGCCGCGGCGACCATCGGGGCCGTGGCCCTTTATGCCGACAGTGACTATGGCGTGGTCATCATGAGCCTGGCCGTGGCCGGTGGCCTGATTGGCTCCATCGCCTTCTCCGGCAGCCTGGTGGCCTATGCCAAGCTGGAAGGGCTGATTTCCAAGACCATGCGCTTCCCCGGTCAGCAGCTCTTCAATGCCCTGGTTTTCCTTGGCGCCATTGGCTGCGGGGCGGCCCTGCTGGTGGTGGAAGGCTACCCCTTCGAGCTGATCACTGTCTTTTTCGTCCTGGCCCTGCTGGCGGGGATCACCATCACCTTGCCCATTGGGGGCGCCGACATGCCGGTGGTGATCTCCCTGTATAACGCCCTGACCGGCCTGGCGGTGGCATTCGAAGGCTTCGTGCTGGATAACGCCGCCATGATCATTGCCGGCACCGTGGTGGGCGCGGCAGGTACCCTGCTGACCCAGTTGATGGCCAAGGCCATGAACCGGCCCCTGTCCAATGTCCTTTTCGCGGGCTTTGGGGATACCGGTGGCGAAGGGGGGGGCGGTCCCGAGGGCAATATGAAGGAAACCGAGGCCTCCGATGCCGCCATCACCATGGCATATGCCGAGAAAGTCATTGTGGTGCCGGGGTACGGCCTGGCGGTGGCCCAGGCCCAGCACAAGCTCTGGGAATTCTGCGAGCGACTGATGGAACGGGGCGTTGACGTCAAGTTTGCCATCCACCCGGTCGCGGGCCGGATGCCCGGTCACATGAACGTCCTGCTGGCTGAAGCCGGCGTCCCCTATGACCTGATCTTCGACCTTGAGGAGATCAATGCCGAGTTTGACGAAGCGGACGTTGCCTTGATCATCGGTGCCAATGACGTGGTCAATCCGGATGCCCGCAACAAGAAGGACAGCCCCATTTTCGGCATGCCCATCCTCAATGCGGATCATGCCGACAATGTCATGGTCGTGAAACGGGGACGGGGCACCGGTTTCTCCGGCGTGGAGAATCCGCTCTTTTTCGCCGACAACACGCAAATGGTGTTCGGCGACGCCCAGGAAGTAGCGAACCACTTCATCCAGGGTCTTAAGTCACTGGCCGAATAGAGCTGTAGGGCCAGGGGAGGTTGCCGTCATGAAGAGAACACTTTGCCTATTGGGGACACTGATTCCCTTACTGGCGATGCTGTTGGTCGCCTGCGCTGGCCCAAGACCCCTGTTCGATACCCAGGAAACGCCGGTGGAGCGCTATTGGGAACTGGTGGAACTGGCAGAACCGGTCTACCCGGACGAGGCCATTGGCCAGGAGGGCCATGTGGTCGTCCGCGCACGGATCGGAAGTGATGGAAAGATTGCCTCTGCCGAGGTGCTGGAGTCTGAGCCGGGGGAGCTGTTTGTTGAAGCCACTCTGGCTGCGCTCTATCACTTTCGCTATGAGGCCACTGAAGACAATCCCGATTCCCGACCCCTGGTGACGGAGTTCCGCTTCGAATTCGAGCCGGATGACTGAATACTGAAGCACGGAGAGGGTGGATGCAGGGAATGCAGGGCTCACATCCAGAGCTAAGGCGCCGCTTGAAGGTCGGTGGGCTGGTGGCTGGCCTGTTCCTGGTCTTCGCTCTGGCCACGGCACTGGTGATCTTTCTGGTTCAGCTTCAGGGTGCTGCCACTGCCTACATGGCGGGTCAGAGCCATTGGTCCCGGGCGCAGCTGGGGTCCGTCTTTGCCCTCTACCGCTATGCCCAGGAGGGAGAAGAGGCTGATCTCGTGGCCGCACGGGAACTGGCCGACATCCCCATTGGCGACATGGAAGCCCGGCTTGCCATGGAAGCGGAGCCGCTGGACCGGGATGCCGCGGTGGATGGCCTGATTCGCGGCCAGAACCATCCCGATGATATTCCCATCATGATCTGGCTCTTTCGTAACTTTGCCGATTTTCCCCATCTGCGGGAGGCCGTGGATGTCTGGCGAGAGTCGGATGAGTATATTCTCTCATTGCTGACATTGGCCGACCGGCTGGAACAAGCCCGATCAGCCGATACGCCGGATGAAGCAGAGCTGAACAAGCTGCTTCTGGAGCTCGAAATAGCCAATGCGCATTCCTATGAACTAACTTCACGCTTTGTCGCGGCTTTTACCGAGGCGACCCGCTGGCTGCGTCATGTCCTCTTGTTCGGAAGCAGCATGGTAATGGCGATGCTGGCCGGTATCGCCACACTCCTCGGTTGGCGATTGATGCGTCTGATCAATCGATCCAGAAGGCGCTTTCAATCCATCTTCGAACAAGCGGCGGTGGGTATGGCGGAGCTTACACCGGCCGGACGCATCCTGAACGTCAATGAAGCGCTCGGCGACATCCTGGTTTGCAAGCGGCAAGCACTGGTCGGTCGCTACTATCAAGATCTTGTCTATGGCGAAGACCGTGACGGTGATGACCGGATCATTCGGGATCTGCTCCAGGGCAGTGATGAAGCCGTGACCCTGGAACGACGGTTCCACCGCCAGGATGGCGGGCTGGTCTGGGGCCGTCTCACCCTGTCTGCAATTCAGGGAAAACGCCGGGAGCCTGAATCGCTGATTGCCATCCTGGAAGATGTATCGGAGTCGCGTCGACTGTCCATCGAGCTGGCCCACCAGGCAGCCCATGACGGCCTGACCGGCCTGATCAACAGGCGCAGTTTCGATCGGGAACTGGCCCAGGCGCTGCGGGAAGTCCGCGAAGAACATGTGGACTTCGTGGTCTGCTTCATTGACCTTGACCAATTCAAGCTGGTCAACGACACCTCGGGACATGTCGCGGGTGACCATATGCTGGTTCAGGTCGCTGAGCTGTTGCGATCTCAGATCAGAGAGGGAGATGTGCTGGCCAGGCTGGGCGGTGATGAGTTCGGTCTGTTGCTTCGAGCCTGTGATCTTGAAAAGGGAGAGCAGGTGGCCTCCAAGATATGCAATGCCCTGGAAGGCCTGGTGTTTGAGTGGGAGGAGAAGACCTTCAATGTGGCCTGCAGTATCGGCGTCGTCCCCATCGAAGCCGACATGCCCAATATAGACAGTGTGCTGCGCTCGGCGGACCTGGCCTGCTATATCGCCAAGGAACAAGGGCGCAATCGTGTTCATGCCAGCAGTACCGCGGATGAGCATGTGGCATTACGTCGAGGGGAGATGGAATGGGTCAATCGGATCCGACAGGCGCTGGAAGACGACAGGCTTTATCTGGATGCGCAGATCATTGAACCGTTGCAATCTGGGAAAGAGTTTCGATATGAATTGCTGCTCCGGTTGCTGGACGAAGACGGTCGATCGGTGCCCCCGGGAGCCTTTATCCCGGCAGCGGAACGCTTTGGCGCTGCCTACCGCCTGGACCGCTGGGTCTTCGAGAATACTTGCCGGACACTCGCGGACCATCCGGAACACCGGGAAGCCCTGACAGCCTGTCATGTCAATCTCTCCGGGCAGTCATTCGATCGCCCCGAGTTTACCGAGTTTGTGGTCGACACCCTATCTTATTACGGCATCGAGCCCGACTGCATCTGCTTTGAGATTACCGAGACCGCCGCCATCCGCCATCTCGCGGACGCCACCAGCTTCATGAAGGTGCTTCGCTCCAAGGGCTGCCAGTTCGCCCTGGATGATTTTGGTGCCGGCCTGTCTTCCTTTGGCTATCTGCGCCGTCTTCCCGTGGATTATCTCAAGATCGACGGGGCCTTTGTCCGCAACATCCTGGTCGACGAGGCAGACCTTGCCATGGTCAAGGCCATCAAGGAAATCGGTCATACCATGAACAAGCAGATCATTGCCGAGTTCGTTGAAACCCGGGAACTGCAGGAGCGTCTCCAGACAATGGGCATCGATTACGGCCAGGGCTTTGGCATCCACCGCCCGGAACGCTGGCGCAATTTGCTGGATGGCTAAACACGGGTGAAAAATTCGATAGGG
>NZ_SLKM01000069.1:0-9344 GCF_007134575.1 Natronospira sp. | reverse complement strand
GGCCTCCAGAACGGCCAGAGCCTCCCGGCCCTGCCCCTGCTGCAAATACAGGCGGGCCTCCATCACCCGGGTCTCACCGTCATCATCGCCATGGTCCTGACGCAATCGCCTCAGGGCACTGCGAGCCGCTTCTGAATCCCCTCCCTCAAGGTGGGACTCGACGATCATCTGGCGCCATCGCGGCAAGCGTTCACCGGGATCGCTGAACCAGATCTGCTCACGCAGGACGGTGCGGGCCTCTTCGTCACGACCAAGAGCCAGCAGCGCACGGGCCCTCTCTCCCTGGGCCCAACGCATGAATTCCGGGTGCAAGCCCCGCGGATGCTCGGCCGCACGATCCGCCAGGGCCTGCCACTGGGCGCGGCTACGATACAGAAACAGCCGTTCACGCTCCCACTGCATCCAGGCAACCGGGTCTTCTTGCAGCGCCGGCTGATGTCGATCCATCAGTCCCAGCGCCAACTCCGTAGCACCGGACCGGGCCAGGGTAGAAACCTCCGACAGCGCGGAAACCTCGGCCACGCTCAGAGCCGGGGAAATCATTAGCAACAGACTGGCAATCAGGCGACGCAATGGCTTCATCCTTGGGCAGTCGAGGGCAAAAGCACAGTATCCCGAATTACGACGACGAAGGAAAATTCCGGTCGCCCAGAAAAAAGGGCGGCTTCCATGGGAAGCCGCCCTTTCTATCAGACAAGCAATCGGTCTTACTTGACCTTTTCCTTGATTCGGGCGGACTTGCCCTGGCGCTCACGCAGATAATAGAGCTTGGAGCGACGCACATCACCCCGACGCTTGACCTTGATCTCGGCCACATTGGGGCTGTGGGTCTGGAACACCCGCTCAACGCCTTCACCGTGAGTGGTCTTGCGAACCGTGAAGGCCGAATTCAGGCCCCGGTTGCGCTTGGCAATCACCACGCCCTCAAAGGGCTGCAGGCGCTCGCGGTCGCCTTCCACCACACGCACTTGAACCAGCACCGTGTCCCCGGGACCAAACTCGGGCACATCGGTCTTCATCTGCTCTTTCTCGATTTCCTTGATGATGTCGCTCATGACTTCACCCTGCTCGCTTCATTTTCAGAATTACCGGAGCCCGCAGCCGTCCTGCTAACTCGCCCCTTGATCTCCGTGCTGCTCGGCGATGAACTCGTCCAGCAGACGGCGCTCCTCTTCATTCAGCTCACGCCGCGCCAGCAAATCCGGCCGACGTTGCCATGTCCTTCCCAACGCCTGTTTCAGGCGCCACTGCCGAATGGCCTCGTGATCACCACCCAACAGCACCGGCGGAACCGGCTTCCCGACCACCGTCTCCGGCCGGGTGTAATGGGGATGATCCAGCAGACCATCCGCCGAAAAAGAATCCTGACTGGCGGATTCAGCGTGCCCCAGGGCACCTGGCTGCAATCGGGCCAGGGCATCGATCAACACCATGGCCGGCAGCTCGCCACCGGAGAGAACGTAATCGCCGATGGAGACTTCCATATCGACTTCGTTCTCCAGCAGACGCTCATCAACGCCCTCGTAGCGCCCGGCCACCAGCAGCATTCCCGGCGCCTGCGCCAGCTCTTCCACCAGGGCCTGATCCAGCACTCGCCCCTGAGGACTCAGATAGATCGTCCTTGTGCCTGACGGCAAACTGGCACGGGCGCTGCGAATGGTCTCGCCAAGGGGCTCGACCCGCATCACCATGCCAGGTCCGCCGCCATAGGCGCGATCATCCACCGTCCGGTGCCTGTCCTGGGCGAACTCCCGTGGATTCCAGGTTTCCACCGACAGCAGAGACCGTTCCACGGCGCGCCCGGTGACACCCACCCGGGTAACGGCTTCCACCAACTCCGGGAACAGCGAGATAACAGCTACCCGGAACATCTCAGAAGTCCGGATCCCAGTCGACGACCATCCTCTTTGCCGACAAGTCCACCGTCTTGATGAACTGCCCCTGAACAAAGGGCAACAGACGCTCCCGATCACCCTTGACCACAAGGACGTCATTGGCGCCTGTCTCGAGCAGGCCAGTCACCCGTCCCAGCTCGACGCCCTCAAGGGTTTCAACCTGAAGACCGATGAGATCCAGCCAGTAGTATTCACCTTCCTCGGCCGGCGGCAACTGTTCCCGCCGCACCGCCACATCCCGCTTCAGCAGCTCGGCGGCCTGGTCCCGGTCCTCAATACCTTCGAGGCGGGCCACCACACCATTGCCGTGTCGGCGCCCGTCCAGGACAGTGATGGCTTCCCATCCGCCCCGTCCTTTGAGATACCAGGTACCGAAGTCGACAATGGATTCCCGCGGTCGGGTGTGGGAAAAGATCTTTACCCATCCGCGAACGCCAAAAAGGCCGGAAATCCGGCCCAGAGTGACCATGTCACTGTCACTGACGTGTCCGCTGTCACCCACCGCTACAGTCCGGCCTTCGGCCTGGTCCGCCATGGCTGGCGATATCAGGCCTCGGCCTGGCTTTCAGCCTGCTTGCGGCCCTGCTTGAGCAGCGCTGCGGCACGCTCGGAGGGCTGGGCCCCCTGAGACAGCCAATAGTCAGCCCGCTCCAGGTCGACCCGCAGGCGCTCTTCATCGCCACGGGCAACCGGGTTGAAAAAGCCCAGACGCTCAACGAAGCGACCGTCACGGGACTTGCGGCTGTCCGCGACAACCAGGTGATAGAAGGGGCGCTTTTTCATGCCACCCCGGGCAAGACGAATCGTTACCATGCCGTTACTCTTTTCCGTTTCGCAAAAATTGGGCACTGGCGGCCGCTACCGGCCGATCTGGCGGTAAACGGCGCATTCTACGCGAAGCACATAAAAGCTACAAGAGAAATGAGCTACGAGCAGCGAGCTACGAGCGGCGAGCCGGCCGTGCCAGGGGTACGGCCGTGCTGATATCTGACCCTCGGTGGTTCCGCGGGGCAGATCTGGATGAGGCCCGGCTTTTCAGCACGGCCCCGCGGAACCGCGGCCAGCTCGCCGCTCGTAGCTCGCCGCTTACTGCCCGGGAAACCCCATCCCCGGGGGCATTTTGCCCTGCAGGCCGCGCATCATCTTCTTCATGCCACCCTTCTTGCCCATCTTACGCATCATTTTCTGGGCCTGGGTGAACTGTTTCAGGAGCTTGTTCACATCCTGAACCTGGACCCCCGATCCCTGGGCAATCCGGCGCTTGCGGGAACCATTGATCACCGCCGGCTTGCGGCGCTCTTCCTTGGTCATGGAATTGATGATCGCCACCTGGCGGCTGATGGTCTTGTCATCGAACTGGCTGGCCGCGCCGGGAGGCAGCTTACCGGCTCCGGGCAGTTTGTCGAGCAAGGCACCCACCCCGCCCATGTTCTGCATCTGCTCCAGCTGATCGCGAAAGTCGTTGAGAGAAAAACCCTTGCCTTTCTTGAGCTTGCGCCCGAGCTTGTCGGCCTTTTCCTTATCAACCTTGCTCTGGACCTCGTCCACCAGGCTGAGCACATCCCCCATGCCGAGGATACGCGAGGCCACCCGATCGGGATGGAAGGGCTCCAGGGCATCGGTCTTCTCCCCCACGCCCATGAATTTGATCGGCTTGCCGGTGACCTGACGCACGGACAGTGCCGCACCCCCGCGGGCATCACCATCCGCCTTGGTGAGAATCACGCCGGTCAGCGGCAGTGCCTCGCCGAAGGCAGCGGCGGAGCGTGCCGCATCCTGACCGGTCATGGCGTCGACGACAAACAGGGTCTCCAGGGGCTCGACGGCGGCATGAATATCCTGAACCTCCTGCATCAACTCTTCGTCGATGTGCAGGCGACCCGCGGTATCGACAATCAGCACATCGGCATGCTGCTTGCGGGCAAAGTCCATGGCCTGGTCGGCAATCTTCTTCGGTGCCGTACCTTCGGCTGCGCGGTAGAACCCGGCGCCGATCTCGCCGGACAGGGTCTCAAGCTGTTCGATGGCGGCCGGTCGACGAACGTCGGTGCTGACCAGGGCAACCTTTTTCTTCTCGGCTTCCATCAGGTGACGGGCCAGCTTGGCCGCGCTGGTGGTCTTACCCGCGCCCTGCAGGCCGGCCAGCAGGATCACCACCGGTGGACGGCCCCGGAAATTCAAGGGCTCACGATTCTCGCCCATGATCCGGACAAGCTCGTCGTTGACGACCTTAACCAGGGCCTGACCCGGGGTCAGACTCTTCAGAACCTCCTGACCCACCGCACGGGCGCGCACCTGGGAGATGAACTCCTTGACCACCGGCAAGGCAACATCCGCTTCCAGCAAGGCCATGCGGACCTCGCGCAGCGTCTCCTTGATATTGTCTTCACTAAGCCGGCCACGCCCCTTGACCCGATCCAGGGTGCTGCCAATGCGCTCGCTGAGTCCCTTGAACATCGATAAAACTCTTCAGTTTGACCACGAAGGGGATATTCTACCGTTTCCACCGACCCTCCCGCATCCTCCTGCTTCCCCTTGAGGCTGTTTTACGGGTAATCTGGGGAGAACATGGGCGAATTGGCCGAATTGGCTGCTCGCCAAAGTCTGTCAGGCCGAGGACCACTGATTCATGCCGGGCATCACCATCGCCATTCTGGCTGCCGCCGCCTATCTGGTGGCAATGACATTACTCATCATCCGTCTGGTACGGCGTACCGCCTCGCCATTGGCGCCGGACACCATGCGGGGGACGGCCTTGTTTCTGGGACTGGGTGGCGGACTGCTGCACCTGCTCAGCCTGTGGGGGCAGGTTGTCACGCCCGAAGGCCTGAGTCTTGGTCTGCCCAACATCGTCTCCTTGATCGGCTGGGTGGTGACCGTCGTGATTCTGTTATCCGCCCTTCGCCAGCGGGTGCTTAACCTCTCCATTCCCCTGCTGCCCCTCGGGGCCTTCTGCGCCGTGCTCGGTGCCCTGCCCCTGGACGGCCTGCCGACCCTGGTGGACTCACCCTCCGCCATACTGGTCAGTCATATCTTCCTTTCCATTGCCAGTTACAGCCTGCTCAGTGTGGCGGCGGTACTGGCCCTTGTCCTCAGTTTTCAGGAATCGCGCCTGCGAGGCCGTCATCCGGGCGGAGTTCTTCGCATCCTGCCACCGCTGGAGATCACTGAGCGTCTGCTGTTCCAGCTGATCCTGATCGGTTTCGTGGGTTTGACCCTGGCCCTGTTCACCGGCCTGCTCTTTGTGGATAACCTGCTGGCACAACATCTGGCTCACAAGACCATTCTCTCAACCGCCGCCTGGCTGCTCTTCGGGATTCTGCTCTGGGGACGTTATCAATTTGGCTGGCGGGGAAGAATCGCCATCCGCTGGACCTTGTCGGCCTTCGTATTGCTTGCACTGGCCTATTTCGGCAGTCGCATTGTCCTCGAGTTGGTACTGGGGCAGCGCTGGGGCTAACAGCCAACACTCATCGGACACGCTTGCCAGGCCCGCGAGGCCTCGGAGACAATAGCCCTCCACTCCGCAAAAGGGACGCCTGAGACCTTGGAATCCATTCCTTTAGGTGGTCTGTTTGGCATCCTGGCTGGGCTGATCGTCCTGTCAGGGTTCTTCTCGGGCTCGGAAACGGCCCTGATGACCCTCAATCGTTACCGCCTGCGGAACCGGGCCGAAGCGGGGTACCGGGCAGCGCAGTTCGCGGAGCGGCTCTTGCAGCGCCCCGATCGCCTACTGGGCCTGATTCTGCTGTGCAACAACTTCGTCAATATCGTCGCCTCGGCACTGGCCACCCTGATCGCGCTTCGCCTCGGCGGCGAGGCCGCCATCGCCATTGCCACCGGCCTGCTCACCCTGGTGATCCTGATTTTTGCCGAGGTGGCTCCCAAGACCCTGGCGGCCATCCACCCCGAACGTCTGGCCTATCCGGCAGCGTTCGTCTACACCCCGCTGATTCGGGTGCTCTACCCCATCATTTGGCTGGTCAATCTGGTCGCCAACCAGCTCTTGCGCCCCTTCGGCGTCCGGCCGGGCGGGCTGACACTCGACGATCGCCTTAGCCCGGACGAGTTGCGCACGGTCGTCACAGAGGCCGGCGGCCTGATACCCAAGCGGCACCAGAATATGCTGATCAGTATTCTGGATCTTGAACAGGCGACGGTGGAGGACATCATGGTGCCCCGCAACGAGATCGTGGGCATCGATCTGTCAGACCCCTGGGACGAGATCCTGGAGGAATTGACCAACAGCCAGCACACCCGCCTGCCGGTCTTTCGGGACAACATCGATGATATCGTTGGCATTCTTCACAGTCGCCGGGTTCTGAATGCCATTACCCGGGGCGAGATGAACCGAGAAACCCTGGAAGCGATCGTCAGGGAACCCTATTTCATTCCGGAAAATACCCCCCTGCACCGGCAACTGATCAACTTCCAGAACAGTCAGCGCCGCATCGGCCTGGTGGTGGACGAGTACGGCGACATCCAGGGGCTGGTAACCCTGGAGGATATCCTCGAGGAAATCGTGGGCGAATTCACCACCGACCCGGTGGCCACCCGGGTCAAGGGTATTGTCACCGAGGAGGACGGGACGAACCTGGTCAATGCGACGCTCCACCTGCGCACCATCAACCGGGTGCTGGGAGTTGAACTCCCCACCGACGGCCCCAAGACCATCAACGGCCTGATCCTTGAATACCTGGAAACCATTCCTGAACCAGGCACCAGCATCAAGATCAACGGCTACCCCATCGAAATCGTGCAAAGCTCGGCCAACGCGGTCAAAACCGTCCGCCTCAAACCCCGCCTGGACGAGGAACCCAAGTCAAAGGAATGATTATCTCGCGCAGAGACGCAAAGACGCAGAGAAACCAAAAAAATATTACCTCGCGCAAAGGGCGCCAAGAACGCCAAGGGTTTAAGGGGTGTGTTGTGGGAGAGGCTTCAGCCTCGATTCAAGGCTTGCAACTCTCAGGCTTAAAAACGCATTTTCTTAGCGACCTTGGCGCGCTTTGCGCGAGGCCATCAAGCTTTTGAATTTCTCCGCGTCTTTGCGTCTCTGCGCGAGGCATCCATTTGAATTTCTCCACGTCTCTCGGCGAGGCCCAAACCTCAATCGCGGAGGATGGCATCGATGGCGTCGCTCAGGCGTCGGACGGGGGTGACCGCCATGCCCTCTGGGGGTTTTCTGGGGGCATTGGCGCGCGGAACGATGGCCTGGCGGAAACCATGCTTGGCCGCCTCGTTCAGGCGTTCCTCACCGTTGTAGACGGGACGGACCTCGCCGGACAAGCCGACCTCGCCGAAGACCACCAGGCCGGGAGGCAGCGGGCGGTCGCGGAAGCTCGACAAGGCTGCCAGCAGTAGCGGCAGATCGGCGGCGGTTTCTTCCACCTTGAGCCCACCGACCACATTGATGAACACGTCCTGATCACCCATGGCAATGCCGCCGTGGCGGTGCATGACGGCCAACAGCATGGACAGGCGGTTCTGATCCAGACCAAGGGCCACTCGGCGGGGGTTATGGGTCTGGGTGGCATCAACCAGGGCCTGGACTTCAACCAGCAATGGCCGACTTCCTTCCCGGGCCACCATCACGGCGCTGCCACTGACATCGCTCTGGTGGCCGGAGAGAAAAATCGCCGAAGGGTTTCGGACTTCCTTGAGCCCGACATCATCCATGGCGAACACGCCCAGCTCATTGACCGCACCAAAGCGGTTCTTCACGGCCCTTATCACCCGGTAGCGACTGCCGGCATCATTCTCGAAATAGAGCACCGTATCCACCATGTGCTCCAGGACCCGAGGGCCCGCAATCACCCCTTCCTTGGTGACATGCCCCACCAGAAACACCGCAGTGCCGGTCTGCTTGGCAAAACGCACCAGTTGGGCCGCGCTCTCGCGCAGCTGGCCCACGGCCCCCGGCGCAGACTGCACGGCCTCGGAAAAGATCGTCTGAATCGAATCCACGATGAGAACGCGGGGCTTTTCGGTCTCGGCAGTGGCGATTATGCGCTCCACACAGGTTTCTGCCACCAGACGCAAGCTGGTCTCCCCCACCTCCAGGCGCTCAGCCCGCAGACGGACCTGCTCAAGGGACTCCTCGCCAGTGACGTACAGCACCCCCTCTTCCCTGGCCAGTCGGGCACAGGCCTGCAGCAAGAGTGTGGACTTGCCGATTCCCGGATCACCGCCGATCAGGACCGCGGAGCCGGCCACCAGTCCTCCACCCAAAACCCGATCCAGCTCCCCCAGGCCGGTACCGGTGCGGGCCGCCTCCCGACCACGGACATCTGACAGATTGACCACACCACTGCTGGCCCCGGCGTATTGGGCGCTTCCGCGGCCCTTGGCCGCACGCGCCGAGGCCGGTGTCGCCGCGGGAGCAATCACCGCCTCACTCAGGGTATTCCAGGCCCCGCAATCCATGCACTGCCCGGACCACTTGGGTGCCTGAGCCCCACAGTTTTCACACTCATAGACCGTTCTCGCCCTGGCCATATCCAGTCCCATCGCCGCTGTTTGGTGGAAGCGAACGCATACTATCATGGCGGCAATAGAGCGCCGGACTTGCCGCGACACCCTCACCTACCGGTATACTCGGGCGAGATAAGGATGCCGGACTAGATGAGCTGCCCAGAACTCAAAGCCTTGGTGATTGAGCTTCGGACCCCGGCCGGGCAGTCTCTGGCGCAAGGCAAGGCGCGTATCGACAGGAAGGGATCATGGGATCCGAGACGGGACTGACCGCTGCCGGTCGCACTGATACCGGGCGCAAGCGCCCGCACAACGAAGACGCTATCCGTCTGGAGCCAGGACTGGGCCTTCTGGTTCTGGCCGACGGCATGGGCGGCTATAGCGCCGGGGAAGTCGCCAGTCAGATCGCCGTGGACACGGTGGTGAGTACAGTCCGAAATGCCAGCCCCCTGGAACGGGGTGATCGCCTCCTCGAGGAAGCCTTCCAGAAAGCCAACCGCAGCATTCTCGATACCGCCCGCTCCGACCCGGAGCGTCAGGGTATGGGCACGACCATCGTGGCCTGCCTGTTCCGCCGCCGCCGGGTCACCATTGGCCATGTGGGTGACTCCCGAGCATATCGACTGCGGCGAGGGCGAATGGAGCAACTGACTACCGACCACTCTCTCAATCAGGAATTGCTGGACCGGGGCTACTACACCCGCATGGAAGCTCGCCGTGCCGGCAATCGGCACGTCATCACCCGAGCCCTTGGCGTGAGAGAAAGCGTGGATGTGAGCCTGCGGGAAGAGTCGGTGGCCGAAGGTGATCTCTTCATGCTTTGCTCCGACGGCCTGACAGACATGATGGATGATCATAGTATCCGCTATGCCCTGGAATCCCGATCCGGGGCACTGGAAGAACTGGCGGACAGCCTGGTGGACCGAGCCAATGAGTTGGGCGGCCGGGACAATATATCCGTCATTCTGACCCTGG
>NZ_SLKM01000223.1:0-9357 GCF_007134575.1 Natronospira sp. | reverse complement strand
CGGCCTCATTGAAGCCCATCCGCCTCGACTGCCCGGTGTACCAGGCGCGTCAGCTTATCCGAGGCATCCTGCCTCGGCCTCATTGAAGCGATCGCATCCGGGTTACCATCCGCCTCGACTGCCCGCTTATCCGAGGCATCCTGCCTCGGCCTCATTGAAGCTCCCTTCAACAGCCACAATCACACCGTTATCGCTGGTCTTATCCGAAGCATCCTGCCTCGGCTTCATTGGTAATCAGTAATGGTCCATGGTTATCAGAACCGATGACCGCAGATAAATCCGTTCCTACGGCGGGTCATGGGTGTGGCTTGGGGAGGCGTGTAGTTTCGGGGGCCTGGTGGAGCGAGTTGGCCTCCCGTGGGAGCGGGAGGCCGAGGCTGAGTTTCCATGGGTCTGCGCGAGTGCCGATTGTTCAGTCGAAGGGATGGCGAAGAAGGATGGTTTCGGCGCGATCCGGGCCGGTGGAAATGATGTCGATGGGCACACCCACCAGTTCCTCAATGCGCTTGAGGTAGTTACGGGCTGCTTCGGGGAGCTGGTCCAGTTCGGTAATGCCGAAAGTGTTCTCGCTCCAGCCGGGCATTTCCACGTAGATGGGTTCGCATTCATCGAAACCTTCGGCACCCAGGGGCGGGGTGCTGCGCTCGCCGTGTTCGGTGCGGTAGCCGACGCAGATGCGGAGCGTTTCCAGGCCATCCAGAACATCCAGCTTGGTGATACAGAGGCCGGAGACGGAATTGTTGATCACCGAGCGCTTGAGGGAGACGGCGTCGAACCAGCCACAGCGGCGAGGCCGACCGGTGGTGGCGCCAAATTCATGGCCACGCTTTGCCAGATGCTGGCCCATCTCGTCGGACAACTCGGTGGGGAAAGGACCGGCGCCGACGCGAGTGGTATAGGCCTTGACGATGCCGAGCACGTAATCGAAGTAGCGCGGGCCCAGGCCGGTGCCGGTAGCGGCGCCGCCGGCGGTGGTGTTGGACGAAGTCACGAAGGGATAGGTCCCCAAGTCGATGTCCAGCAGCGAGCCCTGGGCACCCTCGTAAAGACCGTTGCCGCCGGATTCATGGGCCTGATGCAGAAGATCGGTGACATCGCAGACCATGGGCTCGAGGGTTTCGCTCATCTTCAGGTAGCTTTCCAGGCATTGCTGGAAATCCACCGGTTCGGCATTGAAAAAGTGCTGAAGCACGAAGTTGTGGTAGTCCAGCACTTCGCCCAGCTTGGCGGCGAAGCGCTCCCGGTGAAAGAGGTCGGAGACGCGCAGGGCGCGACGGGCGACCTTGTCTTCATAAGCGGGTCCGATGCCGCGGCCGGTTGTGCCAATGGCACGGGCACCGCGGGCTCGCTCCCGAGCCTGATCCAGAGCCACATGGGAGGGCAGAATCAGGGCACAGGCGGGGCTGATGCGAAGACGCTCACGGGCGGGGACGCCTTCATCCTCCAGGGTCTGGAGCTCTTCCAGCAGGGACTCGGGATGCAAGACCACCCCATTGCCGATCATGCAGGTCACTCCTTCCCGCAGAATGCCCGACGGAATCAGGTGCAGAACGGTCTTCTTGCCGTCGATGACCAGGGTATGGCCGGCATTGTGGCCGCCCTGGAAACGGGCCACTACCTCGACCCGATCCGTGAGCAGGTCGACGACCTTGCCCTTGCCTTCATCACCCCACTGGGTACCCACGACGACGACATTCTTGCCCATTATGATTCCCGTGTTTGATCAGGCCCGCAGTCGCGGGCGGACTTAATCCAGTGCAACCACTTCCCAGTGGCCGCCCCTGCGCACCAGCCGACGATCACAACCGTGACCATCGGCCTCAAATTCAGTCTCCGGCAACTCCCGCAAGACCCGCTCACCCTGGGCCCTCAAGCCGGCGATGGCCTCTTCCAGGGCGGCGTCCTCCTCGGCAGGCGCCAACACCCCACCCTTTGGCCGCTCACCCTCATTGCTGTCCGGGACACAGGCCATCAGGGCCTTGAGATCGGCACTGAAACCGGTTGCCGGCCGCGCACGGCCGAAGGCCTCGCCGATACCGTCATAACGCCCGCCCCGAGCCAGGGCCTGACCATGCGCCGGATGAAAGGCACCAAAAACCAGCCCGTTTTCATAGTTGTAACTGTGAAGCTCGGCCAGATCAAAATGAATGGACAGGGCCGGGTAACAGGCCTGAACCCGTTCCGCCACAGTTTCCAGTCGATCCAGCGCTGCCTCAACCTCACTGCCGGCATCGCTCAGCCGCTCACGGGCCTGGGCCAATACCTCGTCGCCACCATGAAGTTCGACCAGGGCCGCCAATTGGGCCCGATGGTCCTCACCCAGTGGTAGTTCGGCCAGAGCCTGATGGTACTCGCCCACGGCCTTTCGGCGCAGGGGCTCGAACAGCTCTCGTTCCGCCTCGCCCTCAAGACCTGCCTGAGCGGCCAGATTGCGGTAGATGCCCACATGCCCAAGGTCCAGCGTGAGACCCTCGACACCGGCCACCCGCAGGGTCTCGAGCATCAGGCGAACCACTTCGATATCGCTGGCCTCGCCGCGATGGCCGAACAATTCGGCACCTATCTGCAGGGGGCTGCGTGATGTGGACACCCCTTCCGGCCGTGCCCGCAGCACCGTGCCCATGTAGCAGAGCCGGGTCGGTCCCTGGCAATTGATCACATGAGCATCAATGCGGGCCGCCTGGGGCGTCATGTCGGCGCGTATCCCCAGCAGGCGGCCACTGAGTTGGTCCATCACCTTGAAGGTCTGCAGGTCCAGATCGTGGGCATTACCCGTCAGCAGGGACTCCAGGTACTCCACGAAGGGAGGGAACATCAGGTCGTAGCCCCAGGACCAGTACAGATCCAGGAGACGGCGACGCATGGCATCCAGCCGCCAGGCTCTTGGCGGCAGGACTTCCTCGACTCCGGCAGGCAGCAACCAGCGTTCTGTGGCAGTCATGGCTCTCGTCCGAAACCCCGACCAGCGCCGGGGATGGCTCAGGCAGACAGGGGTCGCTGGCATGACCAGGAACCCTTGCCGCACACAAACAGGCCACCGGCCGCACGAAGGCGGCCGGTGGCGGAACAGGGAGGACTGTGCGGACTCAGTCCTCCGGGATCATATGCTTGAAATAGCGGAAGAACTCGCTGTCCGGCTCCAGGACCATGATGTCCTGATCCTCCTGCCCGATCGCACGGCGATAGGCCACCAGGCTACGGTAGAAGGAGAAGAACTCACGGTCCACCTCATAGGCGGCAGCATAGATCTCGGTAGCGCGAGCATCACCTTCACCACGAAGTTCCTCTGCCCGCCGGTAGGCATCCGCGAGGATTTCTTCACGCTGACGGTCGGCATCGGCACGGATCCGCTCAGCCCCTTCCTCGCCCTGGGCGCGGAGCAGTGTGGCATCCCGGCGACGCTCCTTGATCATTCGGTCGAAGACCGACTGGGTCACGTCATCAGGCAGCTCGATCTGCTTGATTCGGAAATCCACAATGGTAACACCAAGGGCCGAGGCCGCATCACGACCGCGATCCACCATCAGGCGCATCATTTCCATCCGCTCGGCGGCGATCACGTCTTCCACCGTGCGGCGCGCGAACTCATTCCGGATCCCGGCTCTGGAGATTTCCAGCATCCGTTCCCGGGCACGATTCATATCACCCCGGGTGGCCCGATAGAAATCACCGGCATCCTCGATTCGCCATTTGACGAAGAAATCCACCAGAACGTTCTTGCGCTCCTGAGTAAGGAACCGCTCCGGGCGGTGGTCCAGGGTCAGGATACGGCGCTCGAACTTGAGCACACGCTCTGCGAAGGGCAGCTTGAAATGCAGCCCCGGTTCATAGTTTTCGGCCACCATCTCGCCGAAGCGCAACTTCACCACGGCCTCACGCTCATCCACGATGAAGACCGACTGGGAGCCGACGAAAATGGCCAGGGCCAGAATGACCAGTATGGGAGTAATCCAGCGGTTCATCGGCGACCTCCTCGGCTACGCAGGCCTTCCCGGAAACGGGGTTCATCGCTTTCAGTCTGGCGGCGTTCGCCGTCACTGTTGCCGGAATCTCCCTCGCTGCGCGCGCCATGCCGTTGCAGCAGCTTGTCCATAGGCAGGTAAAGCAGATTATTGCTACCTTCCGACTGGTCGATAATGACCTTGGGCGTGCGGCCGAGGACGTCTTCCATGGTCTCCAGATAGAGACGCTCTCGGGTCACCTCGGGGGCAAGCTGGTATTCGGTCACCAACTGGGAGAAACGGGAGGCATCACCGTCCGCCCGATCCACCACCCGGGCGAGATAGGCGCGGGCTTCTTCAATCTCACGCGCCGCGGCACCGCGGGCACGGGGCACCACATCATTTCGATAGGCCTCGGCCTCCAGCATCAGACGCTCCCGGTCCTCACGAGCCTTGATGGCGTCTTCCACCGCCGGCTGCACGGCCTCGGGGAAGTTGACGTCCTGCAGGTTGACCTGGGTCACTTCGATACCCGCGCCGTAACGATTCAGGGTCTCCTGAACCGACAGGTGCGTGGTCAGCTCCAGGAAGCTACGTCCCTCACCGATCAGCACACAGCCCATGATGGTGTTACCCACCACTTCGCGCACCGCACTTTCGGTGACCTCATTCAGGGTCTCGTCGGGGCGCTCTACATTGAACAGGTAGTTGTGGGCGGGTTCGCGAACGGTCTGGGGGCCGGCCGCCTCGGGGCCCAATTCTGCCTCCTCGCCACCGTTGTCGTAATCCGGATAGGTGTAGACACAGGTGATATCGCGACCACCCAGGCCATCCTCCAGATCCATGTCGGCGTCCTCGAGCTCCTCGGGCACTTCACCGTTGACCTCTTCAAGCTCGTCCACGTCTTCCACGCGGACTTCGCGGTCACGGATATCGGCCGCTCCCATCAGGCGTTCCGCCAATTCGCTCAAGGCGCCGGAATCACCCACGCGATACTGAACGTTGAGGTCGACCTCGACGATGTTCTCGTCCTTGGTCAGCATGCGGGAGCGATAGTTGAAACGGCGGATTTCATTGACGTTGACCCGCTCCACGGTTTCCACCGGCCAGGGGATGCGCCAGTGCAGACCGGGCCCTTCGGTGCGCTCGTAGGCACCCACGCGCAAGACCACGCCGCGCTCGGCATCGTCCACGGTGTAAAAACCGGACAACAGCCAGATCACCAGCAGGGCGGCCGCCACCAGGCCCACCATGGGCGCGCTGGGCACTTGTCCGCCGCCTCCGCTATTGCCGCGGCCACCGCCGCTGCCACTGCCGCCACCGAAAAGGCGCTGCTTCAGGTTGCGAAAGACCTCGTCGAGATCGGGCGGACCCTGTTCTCCACCGCCCTTTCCCGAGCCGTTGTTCCCACGGGGGCCACCCCACGGGTCACGGTTTTTACCGGGTTCATTCCAAGCCATTGGCGAATTCCTCGACTGGAAAAATAACCCCGCCGCCGACTGCCAGCAGCCGTCGGCCACGGGGGCAAAAAAAGAGGGCCTATTTTACGGAGCCCGGGCGCACCCGGGCAAGGCAATTCAATGCGAGGCCGGCAGTGCCGCTGACGCCTCGGCCTCGTCCAGGCCGCGCGGCCGGGGTAAACCCTCCTCCCGCGCAAGCTTCTGGTAAACACTTTCCGATAACCGCAAGTGGAGGTCGATATCGCCCGCCGAAGTGGGTGACTCGTCGTGGACCGCATCCAGGGCATAGAGCCTGGCCCGCAGCCGGCCCTGGCTCGGACCCAGTCGGACCCATCCATCCAGTTCCCGACCGGCCAGTCGCTCGGCCACTGCCGCCAGCAGCAGGTCCATACCCTCACCAGTGGCGGCCGATACGCGGACCGCACGGATCACACCGTCGGCGTCCCGCTCGACCCCGACCGTTTTGTCGGTGAGATCGATCTTGTTGAATACCAGCAACTGGGGCACATCACCGGCGCCAATCTCGTCCAGCACCTCGTCCACCGTCTCAATCCGCTCCTGGCGTTCCGGATCGGCCACGTCAATCACGTGCAGCAGCAGATCGGCATCCCGGGTTTCCTGCAGTGTGGAGCGGAAGGCAGCCACCAGGTCGTGGGGCAGATGACGGATAAACCCCACCGTATCCGCCAGTACCGTCTCGCTGCCGCCCGGCACCGGCAGGTGGCGCAGGGTTGGGTCGAGGGTCGCGAATAATTGATCCGCCTGATAGACCTCCGCCTCGGTCAGGCGATTGAACAGGGTGGACTTGCCGGCGTTGGTGTATCCCACCAGGGAGGCGGTGGTGACTTCCCGGCGTTTGCGGCCCTGACGGCCCTGATCCCGCTGCTTGCGGACCTTGTCCAACCGCCGGGAGACCTGCTTGATTCGCTGACCGATCATGCGACGGTCCATTTCCAGCTGGGTCTCACCGGGCCCGCGCAGACCAATACCGCCCTTTTGCCGCTCCAGGTGGGTCCAGCCCCGCACCAGGCGGGTGGAGAGGTGGGTCAACTGCGCCAGCTCCACCTGCAACTTGCCCTCGTGGGTCTGGGCGCGCTGGGCGAAGATATCCAGAATCAGGCCGGTCCGGTCCAGCACCCGGCACTTGAGGCGGGCCTCCAGGTTGCGCTCCTGGCTGGGAGACAGATGGTGATTGACAAGAACCAGATCGGCCTTGTGAAATTCCACCGCCTCGGCGATCTCTTCCGCCTTGCCACCGCCGACAAAATAACGGGGATCTGGGCTGGAACGGCTATGCGTCAGGACCTCAAGCACCTCCGCGCCGGCCGACCAGGCCAGTTCGCGAAACTCGGACAGGGCATCGGTATCCGCGGCGGGACCAAGATCCACATGAATCAGCAGGGCGCGATGGCCTGCTTCGGGACGTTCAAACAATCAACACCTCCGCGTCATCCGCCTGGATGACGCCAAGCCGGGTCATGCACGGGCCGCAAAGCGACCCGACAGCATCAGTCATCACCTTCCCCATTGCCATTCATGCGCACATTACGGGCCGGCACGATGGTGGAGATGGCATGCTTGTAGACCATCTGATTAATGCTGTTTCTCAGCAGAATGACGAATTGATCAAAGGAATCGATTTGCCCCTGCAGCTTGATGCCGTTAACCAGATAAATGGACACCGGAATCTTTTCCTTGCGCAGGGTATTGAGAAACGGTTCCTGAAGCGACTGCCCCTTGGCCATCTTAACGTCTCCTTCGAGGTCTTATTATTGGGGAGCCTCCTCCGAGGCTCTCAGGAAACTGCCGCCACCCGAGGCCGGGACTCTCAGGGCTATGGCGGACCGGCCAAATCGGCCCGATCCTGCGGCGTTCAGTCTATCACAGCATCTCTGACTACGAAGCCCATCCACATGTCATCAAAAGACACCCGGCAAGGCCTCGTCAAGGATCGCCCGGAGTGCCTCGCAGGGCCGCGGTCGATCACAGGCAATCACATTGAGTTCCGGCTCCGCCCGCATCCAGGTGATCTGGCGCTTGGCGAGCTGTCGCGTGGCGACAATCCCCCGATTAACTGCCTCTTCAAGGGTCCCGCGTCCCGACAGGTATTCCCAGATCTGGCGATAACCCACCGCACGCAAGGCGGGGGTGGACAGATCAAGATCACCACGGGCCCGCAGGGCCGCCACTTCCTCCACCAGCCCCTGGTCCATCATCAGCCGAAAGCGACGGGCAATGCGCTCATGCAGCCAGGCCCGATCATCCGGCATCAGACCCAGACGGACCACCGGCCAGGGACAGTCTCGGACGGCTGCCTCGCGCTGAAGTTCCGTCAACGGGCGGCCGGTAAGCTCATAGACCTCCAGGGCCCGCTGGATGCGCTGGGGGTCATTGGGGTGAATGCGCGCAGCCGCCGGCGGGTCAATGGTCGCCAGGCGCTGATGCAACGCCGCCCAGCCCTGCGCCTCTGCCGCCTCTTCCAGGCGGGCCCGGACGGCCTCGTCGGCATCGGGGAGGTCCGCCAGTCCCCGCAGCAGGGCGCGGTAGTACAGCATGGTTCCGCCCACCAGCAGCGGAATACGACCGGCGCGCTGGATGTCCTCAATCTCACGGCGGGCATCGTCCCGAAATCGGGCGGCCGAATAGGGCTCGGCAGGGTCCAGGAAATCAATCAGGCGATGGGGGGCGCGGGCCAGTACTTCAGGGCCGGGCTTGGCGGTGCCGATATCCATGCCGCGATAGACCAACGCCGAATCCACGCTGATGATCTCGAACGGCCCTGCCTCGACCAGGGCTACCGCCAGATCGGTCTTGCCGCTGGCGGTGGGGCCCATCAGGCAGACAATGGGAGCGGGCGTCGAGTCGGTCATTGGCAGCAGGAGCCTCTGATTGATCCGGTCACTGCCCGCGCAGGAACAATTTGTCCAGCTCGTCCATGCTCAGCCGGAACCAGGTCGGGCGTCCATGATTGCATTGCCCGCTGCGCTCGGTGCGCTCCATATCCCGCAGCAAGGCATTCATTTCCTCCACCGTGAGACGACGATTGGCGCGCACCGAACCGTGGCAGGCCATGGTCGACAGGACCTCATCCACAGACTCCCGCAATCGCCCGCTACGGCCATGGACTGAGAGATCGGAGAGTAGATCCCGAAGCAGTTGCACCGGATCGCTGTTACGCAGATGGATCGGGATCTGGCGAATCATCAACAGCTCCGGGCCGGCGCGATCCACCTCCAGACCCAGGCTGGCAAAGTCCTCGCGCCCCTCCTCGGCCAGATCCGCTTCCCGTTGGGAGACCGGCAACTCCACCGGCACCAGCAAGGGCTGACTGGCCACGGAGCCGGCATCGAACTCCCGCTTCATGCGCTCATAGACAATGCGCTCATGAGCCGCATGCATGTCCACCACCACCAGGCCATCAGCGCTTTGAGAGAGGATATAAACGCCGTGCAACTGGGCCAGGGCGAATCCGAGCGGCGGCACCGAATCGCTGTCGCTTGTAGTCGGGGCCGGATCGGGCTCCTGGATGCGATGGCTCATTTCAAAGGGCGGCGGCTCGGAATAGGCCCGGCCGGCCCCGCCATTGCCCCTTGCCGCCCCACCCGGCAGGCCCAGACCGATACCGGCCTGGCGTGGCGGCGGGTCGGACTCGCCCGCCTGCCCCGGGGACGGCGCCAGGGGCGCGGGCGCTGCCGGACCGGCGTCCTGACCGGCCCGGGTCTCGGCCAGCACCTCGTGCAGGGTGCGGAAGAGAAAATCATGGACCAGGCGCTGTTCGCGGAAACGCACTTCATGTTTCTGGGGATGGGCGTTGACATCCACCAGCGCCGGATCCAGCTCAAGATGGAGCACATAGGCCGGATGACGCTGGCCATAGAGCACATCGCGGTAGGCCTGGCGGATGGCGTGAGCCACCAGGCGATCGCGGACCATGCGGCCGTTGACGAAAAAATGCT
>NZ_SLKM01000019.1:0-9375 GCF_007134575.1 Natronospira sp. | reverse complement strand
TGATCAATTCATTCGCGCCAACTGCCGGCGCGAATGAATTGATCAGAGGTTCCCTAAACATAGTCAGAGCTGATCCAGATTCAAGCACTTCGCGCATCGACCGCCTTGGGTTAAGCTTTCGCTTCCGCCATCGTATCCGGGAGAGTGTCATGCCGAGTCCGTCCTTCACCCAGTTGAGCTGTCTTGCCGTGGCCTGGCTCTTGCTGGCCGTGTCCGCCCTGGCCGACGAGCCCCGGGGCATGACCCCCTCGGACTACTACGATTTCGTCTTCGTCAATGACCCGCAGATCTCGCCCGACGGCAAGAAAATCGCCTTCGTGCGCGGCGAAGTGGCCGACGACCGGCGTTCCCGTGAGACAGCCATCTGGCTGGTGGGCAGCGATGGTGAAAGCGAACCGCGGCGCTTTACCCGTGGCGATTCCGACGGCAGCCCTCGCTGGTCACCCGAGGGTGATCGCCTGGCATTCGTCGCCAGTCGCAACGAGCGACCACAGCTCCATGTCATTGCCACCGATGGCGGTGAAGCCCAGGCCCTGACGACTCTGGAACAGGGAACCATCAGTGATTTCCACTGGCTGCCGGAAGGTGATGCCATTCTGCTCAGCCTGCGATTGGACCCTTGGGTGGAGGACCCGCGCCAGGAGGAAGAGGAGGAAGAAGAGCCGCAGGCGGACCTGACCCGAATCAGCCAGGCGGTCTACAAGCAGGAAGGCCGGGGGCTACTGGACGAGGCCCGAACCGGGCTCTGGCTGCTGGACCTGGACAGCGGGGAGCTGGAGCGCCTGGTCCATGACGAAAGCTGGAATGTCCACAATCCCGTTGTTTCTGCCAATGGACGCCATGTGGCCTTCAATGCCGATAAAGGCGGCGAGGAATTCGATGGTGGCTTCAACCAGGACATTTATCTGCTGGACCTGAGACGGGGCGAGAGCCAACGCCTGGCCACCCCGGAAGGTCGGGCCAGCAATCCGGTATTCGCGCCGGATGGACGGGCCCTTGTCTATAACCATCAGGCCGAACGCTATGCCCCGACGGAACTGCACCGGATCGAGCTGGGTGATGAACAGGTCTCGGTGCTGCATCAGGGCATGGAATTGAGCGTTGCCAATGTCCACTGGCCGGCCGGTGACAAGGGCTTGTTCTTTCACAGCGACTATCGCGCCTCCCGCCCCCTGTTCCAGTTGCAGGGCGCCGACGGCAATTGGCGCCTGCGCTTTGGCGAAGCCGCGAGTGTGGAGTCCGCCAGTTTCTCCGCCGATGGTCGGCGGGTGGCCTGGACCCAGAGCGATGAAATCAATCTGCCGGAAATCTGGGTGGCCGATACCCGCCGGGGCGGGCAGAAACGCCTCACCGGTTTTAACGATGAACTGCTCAATGGCCTCGCCCTGCGTCCCCTGGAGCGCTTCGAATTCATCAACGACGATGACTTCGAGGTGGACGGCTTCGTGCTGCGCCCGGTGGATTTCGACCGCAACCGGCGATACCCGGTCATCCTCAACATCAAGGGCGGCCCCGGCGGGATGTGGGGGCATCAGTGGTTTCATGAATATCACATGATGGCGGCCCAGGGTTACGCGGTCATCTTCACCAATTACCGGGGCAGCACGGGCTACGGGCATGAGTTCCAGTCAGCGGTGCGCCTTGACTACGGCGGTGCCGACTACCGCGATAACATGCAACTGGTGGACGAGGCCCTGGAACGCTATCCCTGGCTGGATCAAGAGCAGCTCTACGTCACCGGTGGCTCCCACGGGGGGTTTCTCACCAACTGGATCACCACCCAAAGCAATCGTTTCCAGGCAGCGGTCACCCAGCGCAGTGTCAGCAGCTGGATTTCCGAGGCCGGCACCCAGATGTTTCCGCCGCGATCCATGAATGCTGAATTCGGCGGCACGCTCTGGGACAACTTCGACTACTACTGGGGCCGCTCGCCCTTGAAGTATGCCGATCAGGTGGAAACACCGACTCTCATCATTCACGCCGACCAGGATCAGATCACGCCCATCGGCCAGGCCCAGGAATGGTTCTACGCCCTGCTAAACAACGACGTGGACACGGAGATGGCCATATTCCATGGCGAGGGGCACGGCCTGTCCCGGGCAGGAACGCCCGTCAATCTGGTCAAGCGGCTTGAATTGATTCTGGAATGGTTTGAAAGTTACAGGGACTAGGAGCCCACAGGGCGCCGGCTTGCCATCATGAGTTGGTGACCGGCTCCCTGCCCCGCAACCACCGGCGGGCAAACTCCTCCGGTGTGCAGGGGGAACCAACCAGATAGCCCTGGGCATAGTCACAACACAGCTCGGATAGAGCCCGGGCTTGTGCCTCCGTCTCCACCCCCTCGGCCAGGGTTTCCATGCCCAGCGCCCGGGCGGTAGCGATAATGGTCTTGACGATGGCGTAATCACTGGCATCGTCCAACATTTCGCGCACGAAGGACATGTCCACCTTGATGACATCGGCGGGCAGGCGCTTGAGATAGCTCATGGAAGAATAGCCGGTCCCAAAGTCATCAATGGACAATTGAAAGCCGGCCCGCTTAAGGCGGCGGGTAATGAGGGCTGAACGTTCGGGGTCCTTCATGATTCCGGTCTCGGTCAGTTCCAACCCAACATGAACCGGGTTAACCGCCGCTTTCTCCATTGTCCCCAGAATCTGCTCGACGATCCCATCATCCTCCAGCTGCTCTGCGGAAAGGTTGATGGAGATGGGACCGGGAATGTCATAGCCGGCCTGCTGCCACTGCCTGATTGCAGCCGCCACCCGGGCGAAGAGCCAGGGACCCAGTTCCGACATCATTCGGCGTTCTTCCAGAACGGGGATGAGAACGCCGGGGCTGACCCAGCCCCGATTGGCATCGTGCCAACGCAGCAAGGCCTCGGCACCACATATTTTTCGTCCCGGCAGGGTGAATTGAGGCTGGAAATGAACCTCCAGCTCGTCCGCGGCCAAGGCCGCCCGAAAATCCCTTGCCAGACTGAGCTTCGCGTTCAGGGCCTCTTCCATGGCGGGACGATAGGCGACACAGGGCAGGCTCTGGGCCCGGGCTTCGTTAAGTGCAATATCGGTATGCCGCAACAACTCTTCGGCCGACGCACCATCGCGGGGATGGACCGAAAGCCCCATCGTGGCGCTGATGGTGACCTGCTGCTCCCGCAGAACCATGGGTCGACTGAGGGCCTCGCCCACCTGCCGCGCCATGATCAGGGCCGACGGTTCATCCCTGCCAGGCAACAGCAGCAGGAACTCATCTCCACCCAGACGTGCGAGAAAATCACTTTCCCCACAGAGCATGGACAGGCGCTCGGCAACCGCCTTCAGTGCTTGATCACCCACGGCATGGCCCAGGGACTCATTGATTTCCTTGAAGCGGCTGAGGTTGATGATCATGAGCGCGGCTCGACCCGCCTGTTTGGCGGCGCCCACCAGAATCTCGTGGAGACGCTCCATGGCCAACACCCGATTGGGCAGTCCCGTGACTTCGTCATAGAAGGCAAGGCGATGAATACGCGCTTCGTCCTGCTGACGTCGGGTCACATCGGCACCCACCTGCAGGATCCTCATCTCTGATTCCGGTGACTGGGACTGGGGACTTTCATCACGAGTCAGAGTCCAGTGAAACTCCACCGTAATTCGGCGACCACTACGGGCCAGACAATCCAGGTTGCCCTGCCAATAACCGTTGGCTTCCAGCTTTCCGCGGGCATGCTCAAAGGCCTTCGCATCCACACCCAGGAATTCCGTGCAGTTCTGTCCCAGGGATTCAGGCGCCGACCAACCGAAGATCTGCTCTGCCCCCCGATTCCAATATTCAATACATCCTGATTGGTCGGTGAGCATGATGGCATCGCGAGTCTGGTCCAGCAGGGCAGCCTGCTCTTCGATCTGACGATGCCGCTCCAGGCGGTCCAATTCACCGGCCGCGCCCGCCGCAAAGATGCCCAAGGCCGAAAGAATGAAATCCGGATCAACCACCGGCTCACGAAACAGGGCGAAGATCAATCCAATGGGATTGCCATCGGCATCTTCCAGGCGGTGGCCCACATACGACTCGACGCCAAGTTTGTGAAGAATGTCATCTTCGGGATAGGTCTCCCGTGCTGCTTCCGGTACCACGCAACTGGCTTGACCGAGCATGGACTCACAAGGGGTACCGCTCAGGTCATAAGTCGTACCCGCAATCGACTTACCGTCCGCCTGGCCCGCCACAATCCGCGCCCGGAGCAGATCCCCCGGCAGCAAGCGGCCAATCCCCACGATCGGCGAACCGACGGTCTCCGCCACCTTGTCCGCCAGTCGCTCCAGGAAATCAGCCCCGCTTCTGGCCTGGAAGGCCGAGGCAATGTTGATTACCGCGCGGTTGAGCTGCTCTTCGCGGATTCGGCTACGCCGGGAGACGATGCCATAGGCCAAGTCGCTGGCCAGCTCGCCCAACAGGCCCAACTCATCACGGCTGATGGCGTCGCCAACCGGTGCCACCAGGATGAATACACCGAGCAATTGATCGCCATCGCAAAGGGGGATGAACAGACCGTTGCCCAATTCCAGGGCCGATGCCTGCTCTGCAATGGGCAGTCCCGGAACATCACCAAAACCCCGAACCAATACAGGCAATTGGTCCTCCAACAGTGGGCGCAAGACACCTTCGCCCGACATGCGAAATCGCAGGTCATCTGGTTCGAGTGAGAACCTATCGTCAGCAGCCGACCACGAATGGCAGTGGTACCAACCGGATTCACTATTGGCCGGTAGGGCGATCCAGCTCAGCGGGTATTCCCCCGTGTCGACGACCACATCACAAATCCCCTGCAGCAGTTCTGCCTCGCACTCGGCTCGAACCAGTGCTTCATTGCATTGACTCAGCATGCGCAGGGAGCGATTGGCCCTAGCCAGGGCTCGTTCCCGATCCTTGATGTCACTGATATCGGTAATCACACCCTCAAAATGGACATCCCCGGACTCAATGGACGAGACCGCACGGCCACGTTCCCAGACCCAGCGCCAGTTACCTTTTCGGGTACGCAGTCGATAGGAAAAGCTATAGGGCTGACCGCCAGCGATGGAACGCTCGACTTCGGCAACCAGTCTGGGCATGTCCTCAGGGTGAATCAGTTCGACAAAGCCGCCACTGTCCTCGGCAGTCAGTTCCTCCGGGGTGAATCCGGTCAAGTCCCTGGCACCGTCACTGACCCAGACCGCACTCCAGCGTTCATCCTGGCGGACCCGGTATACCATGCCCGGAAGATTGGCCACCAGGGTTTCAAGCTGTCGCCCCTTCTCCTTCAGGGCCCGACGGACTCCCTTGAGCTGACGTTGTGAGCGACAGTGTTCGATGGCCACACCCAGCAAATGGGAGATTCGGGAGATGATGAGCAGATCCTGCTCATCAGGACCGCGCGTTTCCCGGTAATACAAGGCAAAACTGCCCAGTACCTTGCCAGCGGCATCGACAATGGGGGTTGACCAGCAGGCATGGAGGTCATGGGCCAGGGCAAGTTCACGAAAGTCTTTCCACAGGGGGTCGCTGCTGATGTCGGTGGAGATCACCTGACGGCGCTCATGCATGGCGGTTCCACAGGAGCCCACGCCAGAGCCAATGGCTACACCTTCCAGGGCATGGTTGTAGCTGAACGGCAACTGCGGGGCCGCGCTATGGACGACATGCACGCCATCATCATCCAACAGGAGAATGTTGGCAATGCCGTCACTGGAGAGTTCATCCACGACACTCGCGATCTGGTCCAGCAACTGCTGCAGGCTGCTACCTTCCAGCATCTGCTGAAGGATCGTTTCCTGCGCCCGGAACAACCGGGATTCAGTTACCGCCGCGACCGCTTTGGACACCTTATGGTCACCTTTATCCCCAGGCGGGGAGAATCAGTTTGCCGACAATGGCATTCCCGGATCGTTGCATTCGCAGGCATGGACGCCGACTGAAAATACCGCGGGCACAACTCCCGGCGGAACTCGGCGGCGCACGTCCTAGAACTGATTGTAGTGGAAAACCCGCAGCTTTCTGCAAATGACAGCGTCTCACGTTTAGAGCTCAGGGAGAATGCTAAAATTCCCCTCTTTCCTTGCGCCATGCCGCCAATGAGCACAAACACCATGCCCGGGCAGCCCGTCGACAGTGTCATACCCCGCCTGCTCAAGACTCTCAGCGATCACAATCGGGCAATCCTCCAGGCCCCCCCGGGCGCGGGCAAGACCACGCGGGTGCCACCGGCATTGCTATCAACGCCCTTCTGCAAGGATAGCAAAATCCTGCTACTCGAGCCGCGCCGGCTGGCAGCCCGCAATGCCGCCCGATTCATGGCCGCACAACGGAGTGAGCGGGTGGGCGAGACAGTGGGCTACCGCACCCGCCTGGATACGCGCATCGGTCCCGACACCCGTATTGAAGTGGTCACCGAAGGAATTCTCACCCGCCTGATCCAGGCCGATCCGGCCCTGGAGGACTACGCGGCGGTGATCTTCGACGAGTTCCATGAACGCTCCCTGCAGGCCGATCTGGGACTGGCCCTGGTGTTGGAGTCCCAGCAGGCCCTGCGCGAGGATCTTCGCCTGCTGATCATGTCGGCCACGCTGGATACAGACCGGATATCCACCCTGCTGGACCAGGCCCCGGTGGTGCACAGCGAGGGGCGCAGTTTCCCGGTGACGGTTCACTACCGTCCGCCCGAACGCGACGAACCGCTGATTTCCAGCGTGACCCGGGCAGTCCATCACGCCCTGGCCAGTGAATCCGGCTCACTGTTGGTGTTTCTGCCTGGTGAAGGCGAGATTCGGCGGACAGTCGAGGCCCTGGAAGGCAATCTGCCCGCCGACGTGCAGCTCGCGCCTCTCTACGGTCAACTCTCCCCTGAGGCTCAGGATGCGGCCATTCAGCCGGCGTCGACCGGTCAGCGCAAGCTGGTACTGGCCACGGCCATTGCTGAAAGCAGTCTCACCATTGAGGGCATTCGGGTGGTAATCGATGCCGGCCTTGCCCGACGCAGCGTCTTCGATCCGGGCTCGGGCATGAGCCGGCTGCAAACCAGCCGGGTCTCGCGGTCATCAGCCGAACAGCGCCGGGGCCGCGCCGGGCGAATCGGCCCCGGCGTCTGCTACCGGCTGTGGTCTGAATCGGCCCAGGCGGGACTGGCACCGTTCGCCCCCGCCGAGATACTGGAGGCGGATCTGGCACCGCTGGCGCTGGAACTGACCCAGTGGGGCTGCCGGGAACCGAAAACACTGGCCTGGTTGGATCCACCCCCCCGTGCACCGTGGCGTCAGGCCATGGATCTGCTGCAATGGCTTGACGCGGTGGATGACGACGGCGCGATTACCCCCCATGGTCGCGACATGCAGCGGCTGGGCCTCCATCCCCGTCTCGCCCATATGGTCCTGCAAGGCCGGGCCATGGGCCTGGGCCGATTGGCGGCGGAACTGGCGGCTCTGCTGGAGGAGCGGGATCCCTTGCCGAATGACGAGGGTGCGGACATGGAAAAGCGGGTTCTGGCGCTCCGGGGGGAATATCCCGCTGCCACCAGCGGTCGCCTGCGCCGCATCCGTCAGGCAGTGAACAAATGGCTGCCCGGGAATGAGCCGCCCGCTCAGGACGATGAACAGGAAACCGGTCGCCTGCTGGCCCAGGCCTACCCCGACCGTATTGCCCGTCGGCGGGGTGAGAGTCACCGCTTTCTGCTTGCCAACGGCCGTGGCGCGACACTGTCGGTACAAGACCCCCTGGCCCGCAAGACCTGGTTGGTGGCGGCAGCCCTGGACGGGAGAGAGGGAGATGCCAGGATCTTCCTGGCCGCGCCGGTTTCCGGCTCAGCGCTGGAACAGGATCTGGCGGGGCGAATCAAGACCCGGGACCGGGTGACCTGGGACGAAAGGGCCGGGACCATGGTGACACAGCGGGAACGCCGACTGGGCGCCATCCGCCTGTCCACCGAGCGGCTGCCGGATCCGCCGGCGGAGATGATTGAAAACGCCTTGCTGGACGTGGTCCGAGAGCGGGGACTTGGCGTACTGCCCTGGTGCGGAGAGAGCCGACGCTTGCGGGCCCGTTTGCAATTTCTGCACCGGCTCTGGCCGGAGCAGTGGCCGCCCTGCGACGATGAAAACCTGCTGGCAACACTGGATGAATGGCTGGCGCCCTTCCTCGTCGGTCGACGCTCCCTGGCTGATCTCGGCAAGCTGCCGCTCAAGCATGCCCTGATGGCCAGGCTGTCCGGCAATCAGAGCGGGGAATTGGAACGGCTGGCACCGCCACGGCTCCAGGTGCCCAGCGGCCAGTCCATGCCGCTGGACTATGATGCCGACCCCGGCCCGGTGCTGGCAGTGAAACTGCAGGCCGTCTTCGGACTGTCTGAATCACCGCGGGTTGCGGACGGTCGCTGTCCGGTGGTTTTTCACCTGCTCTCACCCGCGGGCCGCCCCCTGGCCGTCACTGCCGACCTGGCCAGTTTCTGGCGCCAGGCCTATCCGGAGGTCCGCAAGGACATGCGCGGGCGCTACCCCAAGCACCCCTGGCCCGACGATCCGCTCGCCGCCGAGGCAACCATGGCCACCAAACGGCGATGAAACCGGCTACCGGGCCAGCAGGCGGGAGAGACTGCGCTGCCCCATGAAGCGATCCTGCTGCCTGCCCTCGGCATCAAACAACAGGGTGGTCGGCACGCCATGGGCCTGCCAGCGATGCAGCAGGCGGCTGTCGCCGTCCAGCAGCACGGTGACATTGTCCGGCAGGCTCTGCTCCAGACCGTCCATATAGGCGGTGACGGTCTCGGCATCCTCGCCCACACTGACCAGAAACCACTGCCTTTGTTCGGACTGACGCGCCGCCCGGATCACATCCGGCATCATGCGATGACAAACGCCGCACCAGGTGGCCCAGAGAAAGACGCCGCTACCCTCCTCGCCAGCGGATGCGGCGAGCTCGACTGCGCTTCCCTCCAGGTCCTCAAGGACCACACGATCCAGTCGCGCCGTATCCGGGGCCAGGACCAGAACGGCCACCACTCCCGCCACTCCCACGACCAGTCCGGGGAGCATGGTGGCCGCCATCCAGCGCGGGGCCATGCCATGCCGCCAGAGGTACCAGGCACTGACCAGCGCGGCACCCAACAGGGCGCCCCACCAGGCGAAACCGTCCTGCCAGATGAACAGAATGGTCCAGGGCGCCTCCAGAAAGGGGGCCGGGAACGTCACCACGTGAGCCAGACGGGCGCCGACAATCGCCGCAACCAGGGACCAGGTCACCCAGTCGCTCAGCAGGGGTTCGCGACGCCGGAGGAAGTGTGCCGCCAGCAGCAGGCTGATCGCCGCCAGCAGGGCCACGAGACGATCCATGGGCATGACCAGGGGCCCGAGAGTGATTGCATCCAT
>NZ_SLKM01000113.1:0-9380 GCF_007134575.1 Natronospira sp. | reverse complement strand
TCCACCTCGTCCGGCAGGCGCCCGGTCTGACGCAGGTAGCGCAGGGTCTCGTCGTCGGTCGGGAAGAAGCCGCAGGTGGCGCCGTACTCCGGGGCCATGTTGGCGATGGTGGCGCGATCGGCCAGGGGCAGGTCGTCGAGACCGTCGCCGTAGAACTCCACGAACTTGCCCACCACGCCCTTCTTGCGCAGCATCTCGGTGACGGTGAGTACCAGGTCCGTGGCGGTGGCGCCTTCCGGCAACTTGCCTTTGAGCTTGAAGCCGATCACCTGCGGCACGAGCATGGTCACAGGCTGGCCCAGCATGGCGGCCTCGGCCTCGATACCACCCACGCCCCAGCCGAGCACGCCCAGGCCATTGACCATGGTGGTGTGTGAGTCGGTGCCCACCAGGGTGTCCGGGTAGGCCTGCAGGACGCCATCATTTTTCTTGCCGAAGACCACCCGGGCCAGGTGCTCGATGTTCACCTGGTGAACAATCCCGGTGTTGGGCGGCACCACTTTGAAGTTGTCCAGGGACTGCTGACCCCAGCGCAGGAAGGCATAGCGTTCCTTGTTGCGCTCGAATTCGATTTCATTGTTCTGGGCCAGGGATTGGGCGGTGCCGTAGTTGTCCACCTGCACGGAGTGGTCAATCACCAGCTCGGCGGGGGAGAGAGGATTAATGCTGCCGGCATCGCCGCCCATCTTTTTCACCGCATCGCGCATGGCGGCCAGATCCACCACCGCCGGCACGCCGGTGAAGTCCTGCAGGATCACCCGCGCCGGGGTGAAGGCAATCTCGTCGCTGGGCTTGGCCTTCGGGTCCCAGTTGGCGATCGCCTCGATATCCTTCTTGGTGACCGATTCGCCGTCTTCATGGCGAAGCTGGTTTTCCAGGAGGACCTTCAGGGAGAAGGGCAGACGCGAAATGTCATGCTTGTCAGCCAGCGCGTCGAGCCGATAGATCTCGTAGTCCTTGTCGCCGACCTTCAGGGTCGAGCGGGCCTTGAAACTGTCAGTCATGGGGCCTCCCGGTGTATTTGGAGTTCTGGATGGATGTCGGAACCCGCCGTTTGCAGGGCGGGGCAATGCCTGGCGCCGAGAGTCGGGGCGGGGCGCCTGAAAGCCGCCCATTATACGGGATTCGGACTGTCATTTCACGGCTGACGGCTGCGTTTCAGCCCCCTTTGGTCGCCATCAGGACGGAATCGGCACGGATTCTGCGAAAACGACCAGCGGTTGAGTCGGGCCGACGGATGTCTGGCAGCCGGCGATCGGCTCTGCTGACAGTGTGAGCACCCCGGATCAGGCGCGGTTCCGCAAGTGCTTGAATGCAGGGAAAGGTTCGGCTGGGAAGGGAGCGTAGTGGCGGCAAGACGCCGGTCAGGAGCTGAAGCATCCATTAATACCAGCATTCTTCGGTCTTGCAAAGGCTTTTGTCGGGGAATGGCCGGGCAGCAGTTGAAGAGTCCCAATGCACGGCCGTTAAATGACTTGCAGGCCAGTTACCTGGCAGCCGTCGTAGCAGGATGGAGGTAAGTCATGAGTCGGCAGGCGGATCTGATGGCAGTGAATGATCTTCGCGAGTGGTTTCAGGGCTCGGTGAGCGAAGCCATGCATCGAAACGAGGTGGATGCCACCGAAAGCACGACCCATTACCTCGGGGACCTGCTGCTGCAATACAGCCGCTCCGATAATCTTTATGAAATGACCGAGGAAGGCCGCCATCTGAAACCCCTGGCCTTCATCTACAAGGACGCCATGGAATCCGAACGCCCGGAACTGCGTCGTCATCATCTCCAGCGTCTGGGTGACATCGCATTGTTTGTGGCCGGGTATTTCGCCGAGAGCCTCAGCCGCAAGAGCGTGGACGTGGATTATTACGCCGGCATGGGGGGTGCCGCCTATAACAGTCTCGCCGCCTCACCCCCGCGCAGCTTCGAGCATCTGGCCCTGAATGAGGTCTTTCGGGAGCTGGCGGAAAAATTCACCGCCTTCATGGACGTTCTGGCCGAAGTAGGGCACAGGGCCCACGGCAATGGGGACCAGAGCGTACTGCGTCTCTACGAGACCTGGATGAAAACCGGCAGCCCCCGCGCTCGACGCAAGCTGGAAGCGATGGGCATCGTCCCGGACGAAGCCGCCATCAGCCGTAGCAAGCACTAGGGGTGGCAAGCCATGAACCAGCAGGCCAGTGAACGGACAGGCCAGCGCCTGACAGCCTGGCAACGCATGCTGGAGCGACTTTACGAAGTGGAGGCCGGCTGGGATGTCAGTGACTTTCTGCTGACCGATGAGCGCTTCGTGCAGTTGATCGAGGGCAGGGCACACCGACCCACCGGCGAGAAACTGCTGATCAAGGAAATAGACGGCGAACTCAATGTTTCCCTGTTTCTTGATCGGGAACTGTTGGCACGCCTTGATGCCTCGCCACCGGAGCAATCACTGCACAGTCACAACCTGGAAGATTTCTGGATGGCCCTGGAAGGGGTCAGCCATTTTCTTTATCTGGGGCACAACGCACGTTATGACCGCCCCATTAGCCGTCTGGAGATGGAGCTGCAGGCGGAAGTGGACAAGTTCATGCTTGCCAATCTCCTGCTGGCACGACAGCAGGGACACACACCGGGGCGCCAGATCCATCATGCCCTGTTTCACCGCCCGCGGTTCGACAGCCGATTAAGTCATGCGGAAGGGCAGCGTTACCAGCGTGCCAGTTGCTACGCCGGTCGCTATTGCCGGCGCCTGATGGATCGCATGCGCCATCGGGTGGCCGCGCCCCTCAACCGTGAACTCCGTCGCTTCTACCGACTTCACCGACACCACAAGCTGAACTACATCGACGCCACCGCCCACGCCTGAGCGCAGCTCAGCGCATCGCATCCTTCCTTCCGCTCCCGTTCGCAGCGGTTTTGTTTTTTTGACATAACACGGGGTGTGTCAATGTTGCAACACAATTTTTTCCCTGCATGGTGTTCCAGCGCCCTAAATGATTGGGGTGTCAATCGCCAGGATAGCCAAGGGGGTCGACATGTTTGATCTATACAACATGCTTGCCGGGCTGCGGCCCGGCTGAGTAGGCCCTCGTTTGTCTGTCGAAATCACGTAAAGGAGAACCATCGTGAACAGCAATGCCATACGCAGGGGAGTCGTATTGGCCATTTCCACAATGGCCCTGTCCGGTCTGAGTACGGTTCACGCCCAGGAGGATGACGAGGCTGCGGCCCGCGCCCTGGATCGTGTCACCGTGACCGGCACCCGCATGCAGCGAGTGGATGTGGAAACCGTTTCGCCCACCAGTATTATCGAGCGCGAGGAATTGGAGACCGCCGGGATCAGTTCCGCTTTTGACCTGCTGACCCGTATTCCCTCAGCCGGCTCCGGTTCTTTTACCGAAGCAGGGAACGAAGCCGATGGAACCTCGCCCGGTACAGCCGGTATCGGCCTCCGAGAGTTGCCGGCCAACGCCACATTGGTGCTGCTTAACGGCAGACGTCTGGCCAATTCGCCCATGGCCATGGACATCACTGTCAACTTCGCCGACCTTAACAGCATTCCGGTGAGCGCCATCGAAAGGGTGGAGATCCTCAAGGATGGTGCATCCGCCGTGTACGGCACCGATGCCATCGCCGGCGTGGTCAATATCATTACCCGCGCCCCCGAGGACGGCGTCACCGTGGGTGCCGATTACGGGATTTCCAGCCAGGGCGATGCCCAGGAATACCGCCTCTATGCCAACTGGGGCGCACAGGGTGAGCGGGGCAGTATCCTTGCCGGTTTCGAGTTTTCAGACCGGGATGTGCTCTTCATGAAGGACCGTTCCTTCTCCGAAAGCGCCAATAAGCTGGATATGGGCGGTTTCGATTTCCGCAGTGGCCTGGGCTCCAATCCGGGTTCCTATTTCCTCACGGAAAGCGAAGTCTGGGAGCATGACCCCGCCTGTCCGGCTGATCGCATCGAGCCCGAGCCGAACACCGGCGGTACCCTCTGTGTCTTTGATTTCGCCCCGGACATGATGAACCGCCCGGACGAGCAAAGCGCTTCCGCCTTTGTCCTGTCCGACTACAGTCTTGGCGGCGGCCATCTTCTCTACAACGAGATGTTCTTCAATCAGCGACGTAGCGAGATCACCGGTGCGGCAACACCCACCGTGGGTGACCTCACCATGTCGGAGGATAATGCCAACAATCCTTTCGGTGAGGACCTGATTGTTCGTTATCGTTATACCGATGCCGGCCCGCGGGTACAGGATAATCAGCACACCAATCTGCGCCTGGTGACCGGGGCATCCGGGCCCCTGGCCGGCAACTGGGATTATGACGCCAGCCTCATCCTGCAGCGCCACAGTGCCTGGCAGCGCGGTGTCAGTGGTTTCATCAACCTGGATCGCTCTCAGCAGGCCATTGACGATGAGATCTACAACCCCTTCCTGCCGGCCGGCGAGTCCAATTCACCGGAAGCCATTGACGCGGTTGAAACAACCGTGAACCGCACGGCGGTGTCCTCCCTGCAGGCGATGGAGTTCAATGCCGACGGTGATATCGGCATGTTGCCTGGAGGTCAGGCAGGCATGGCGGTGGGTGCCCAGCTCCGCGAGGAGCGCATTCGCGATACCCCGGATGAGCAGTTCCTGCGTGGGCAGATTGTCGGCACCGAGGCCACCAATGCCAGCGGCAGCCGCAGCATCAACTCCCTGTACACGGAGTTCTACCTGCCACTGCATGATGACTTCTCGGCCCAGTTCGCTCTGCGTCATGACGACTATAGCGACTTTGGCGGGACCACCAATCCGCGTATCGGCTTGTCCTATCAGCCCATGGAAGAGTTGATGTTCCGGGCCTCCTGGTCCGAGGGCTTCCGTGCGCCGAGCATTGCCGAGATCGGCCTGTTGCCCACCGAGCAGTCACCGATCCTGAATGACCCCTTGAACCCCGATGAAGGGCCCATTGAGCGTATCGTGCGCTTCGAAGGTAACCCGGACCTGGAACCGGAGGAATCCGACTCCTTTGTGATCGGGGCGGTCTATCAGCCGCTGGAATGGTTGTCCTTCAGTCTGGACTACTGGGAAATCAATCATGAGAACCTGATTGATGCCGATCCCCAGTTCGTGATCGATCAAGCCGCCGCAGGCAATCCGGAGTTCGAGGACCGTGTTATCCGGGGTCCGGGTGGCAACATCGACTTCATCGAAGACACCTTCCTGAATTTCGGTTCCCAGGAAGTGGCCGGTTTTGATGCCGATGTCCGGGTGACCTTTGATGGCATGGGCGGCGAGTTCGTCTGGCAGACCGAGTTCACCTGGCTGCGGAAATTCCGCCAGCAACTGCGGGAAGGCGAGCCCACTCGCAAGCTCGAGGGGACATTCGAGCGTCCGCAGTTCAGGGCCTTCAGCCGTCTGAACTGGAGCAATGCGGTCTGGGGCTATCACGTCACCCTGCGGCACGTGGGCAATTACACCGAGGAATTCAATCCCTTCGGAATTCCATTCACCATGGAGGATGTGCCGATGGAAGACCGCAGTGTCGCTGGCTGGAATGCCTTCGACGTCGGTGCCTGGTATGAGGTAGGGGATAACGGCAGAGCCTACGTCCATGTGGATAACATCCTCGATGAGGACCCGCCCTTCGTGATGGCGAATGTGTGGGGTTTTGACACACGCAATCACGATCCCCGCGGCACCTTCGTCCGGGCAGGCTTCCAGTACGATTTCTGATCCTTTCTACTCGTCTGGCAAGTGAAATAAGCGGGGCGGGCCTATGGGTCCGCCCCGTTTCATTGCCGGCCGGTCACCGGCCCACGATGAACCTGCCGCCGGCAAGCCCTGTCAGATAGCCCCAGGCAAGCAGGATGCCGCCAGAAAGGCCTGCAACAGGTATCCAATCCGCCTATGCTGTATTCTGACAAGCCCCATCCCCTTCATTGACCCCCAACAACGAGGTGCCCCGTGCGTCCAGTTGTTCTCTTATCCGCCCTGACGCTTTTCCTGTTTGCTGTATCGGCCCATTCCCAGGCCACTCTGATTACGGGCGGTCATCTCTTCGATGGCACCGGCGAGGCTCGGGTTGAAAATCCCGGCATTCTGATTCAGCGGGGAAGATTTCTGGCCGTGGGCGAGGGCAGTGATCGTCTTGAGGATGTAAAGCACATCAAGCTCGAGGATGATCACACCCTCCTGCCCGGCTTTATCGATCTCCATGCCCATTACCATGTGGATCTATTCCAGGCCGGGCGGATTGATGAGACCGAGGCCTATCCCCTGATGTTTCTCGGTAACGGGGTCACCACCACCTTCCCCGGTGGCGAAAAGCAGCCGGACAAGATGCGCGAGCTGCGCCAGGCCATCAATCGGGGCGATCGTATCGGCCCCCGCCTGCTCAACTCCGGCCCCTATTTCGGCAGCGCCCGTCCCGACTGGGAAAGCGGACGCAGCCCCGAGTCCATCCACGAGGAAGTGCACAAACTGGCCGAGCAGGGCGCCGCCGGCTTCAAGGCCAAGAACCCCACCCGCGATGAGCTCGCCGCTCTGATAAAGGCGGCCCACAAACAAGGCCTCACCGTCACCGGCCATCTCAACTCCGGTGTCGGCGACAGCGTCAATCCCAAGGACGCCATCCTCATGGGGATCGACCGGGTGGAGCACTTTCTCGGCGGCGACACCCTGAAACAGGATCGCCACGCCTATCTGAGCTGGAAGCACGTCGACACCGACAGCGAGGAATTCCAGGACGTCGTCGCCCTGTACATCAACCACGGCGTCCATTTCAGCGCCACCCTGGCCGCCTTCGGTGCCTTTGGTCAGACCGACTCACCGGTCTTCGAGGACTTCGCCGACGAGCAGCGTTTTCTCACCGACTATGCCCGCGAGCACCACAAGCCCCGGGAAGCCGACGACTTCACCGAACTGGCCGACACCCTTTACTGGGTGAAGAAAGACACCCTCAAAGCTTTCTACCAGGCCGGGGGAGGGCATCTCATCACCCTGAGTACCGACCATCCCTTCTGGGGCGAATACACCTCGCCGTTCTATATTCATCGGGAAATGCAGGCCATGAATCGTGCCGGCCTGCCTGAACATGCGGTCCTGCGGATCGCCACCCTCAACGGCGCCCGGGCCATGGGCAAGGGCGAACAGCTCGGCAGCATCGAGCCCGGCAAATGGGCCGACCTGGTCGTCGTTGAAGGCAACCCCCTGGAGGACATCACCCACACCCGCAATGTGCGCTGGGTCATGCAAAGCGGGCAGTGGCACAACGCCCCGGACCTCATCAAACAGGCAGAAGGGCGCATCGGACCCCGATCCGAAGCCGAAATGGCAGACTGGAAACCCAGAGCCGAACAGGATTGACGGACCGCCAGGCGGAGGTAACTTTCATGAGCAGCCAAGTGGACATCATCGGACGCCAGAGTTCCCACTACACCCGCATGACGCGGATAGTTGCCGAGGAACTCGGTCTCGAATACCGCTTCCAGCCCATCTTCGACCTGATGAGTGACGACCCGGAAACCTATGCCGGCAACCCGGCGCTCAAACTGCCGGTCCTCAAACTCGACGGGCAGGCCATCTACGGCAGCGTCAATATCTGCCGGGCACTGGCCCAAACCGCCCCCGGCCGACTGCAAATCAACTGGCCCTGGGACGCCGAAACGCCCCTGCTGATGAACGCCCACGAAACCCTTGCCCATGCCATGGCCATGGAAGTGGAAGTCGTGGTCCACGAAAGAGTGGAAAAGCGCCTCCCGGACACCGCCTCAAGGAAACGCCGCCAAAGCCTCATCAACAGCCTCAGCTGGCTGGACACCCATCTCAACGATATCCTTCGGCAACTGCCGCCCCGCGACCTCAGCCTGTTTGAAACCGGCCTCTATTGCCTCCTCACGCACCTGCCATTTCGCAACCCCATGGATCTGCCCCCGATGCCGAACCTGGCGGCCTTCGAAAGGGACTTCGGCAGCCGAGCCTCCGCCCAGGCCACCCCCTACCGCTTCGACAAGCCGCCGGAGTAGGCGCAGGAAAAACCGGGAAAATTGCGCTAGGCTTGGGGCAGGCCAAAGGGAAAGGGCGAAGCGCAATGACCGCCAGCCTGCCACAGCCAGCACCAGCCAACTCAAGCCAGTGGGCTGCTGACCCCCGCAAAAGCCTGGCCCAGGACATGGGTGTAGATCTGCGTCGTGCGCAAATCCGCATGCCCCAGCAGTTCCTGCACCGTGCGAATATCCGAGCCCCGCTTCAAAAGCTCCGTTGCGAAGCTGTGGCGAAAGGTATGGCAGCTCGCCCGCTTGGTAATGCCGCTTTTCCCGACAGCCACCTTCACATGCTTCTGAATCGCACTCACATGGATGTGATAACGCACAATGCGACCCTCATCGTCCCGGCAAAGACCCTCCGACGGAAAAAGCCACTGCCACTGCAGGGACGTTGCCGCCCCTGGATACTTGCGCGCCAGGGCAAAAGGCAGAGTCACCGGCACTCGTTTCTCCGGTGTCGTTCGCATCCAGATCCTTCGGATCTCAGCGATACGCGCCTGGAGCGCCGGATACAGCGATTCAGGCAAGATCGTCGTTCGGTCCTTGCCTCCCTTGCCGTCCCTCACCGTCAGCACCCGTTGAGCGAAATCCAGGTCCTTCACCCGCAAGCGCGCGCATTCAGTAACCCGCAGACCGGCCCCGTACAGCAGCGAGGCCATCAGATCGTAAGGCTCCGGAAGCCGCCGGATCACACTCATGGCCTCCTCATGTGTAAAGACAACGGGAATCTTTCGCGGGCGACGGGCACGGGTCACCAGGCCGATCTCCCCCAACGGCTGTTCCAGCACATGCCGGTAAAGAAACACCAGCGCATTCAGCGCCTGATTCTGAGTCGCCGCCGCCACATTGCGATCCGTCGCCAACCAGCTCAGAAAGCGCCGGACCTCGACCTCGCCCAGCTCCGCCGGGTGCCGAGTCCCGTTAAAACGGATGAAAAACCGAATCCAGTACCAATAAGTCTTCTCCGTCCGCCGACTATATCGCCGCACGCGAATCACCTCCCGGAACCGCTCCCGCAGCCGAGGCTTACGCCCAGAATCCACCATGGCTCTCCCCTTTTATCGAGAACTGTATGGATGTACAGTATTATTAGAAGAGCAAAACGCCGCCGTCAAGCGAATACAGCGCACACTGGCAGGGGAGGCTCATAAGTGATTGAATACAGGAGAATCCCATGAACACCAAAAACCAAAACAACGGACTTATACCGCCGGCAAACCATTGCAATAAAACCGCCAGCGGTCCATTTAGCTGTTATGTGAAGAGGGAGGAGAATGCTTAAGCACTTCAGAAGTTCACCGTTATGGTTGATTGGCCTTTTTATTATTTTTGCCCAAGCCACTGCCGGAATTGCTGCTGTGCAGATAGAAGGAT
>NZ_SLKM01000224.1:0-9433 GCF_007134575.1 Natronospira sp. | reverse complement strand
CCTGGATCTGCTGACAGGCTCTTGTCAAGACCCAGTCGCCGATCTCAATGATCATGCCAGTCTGCTCGGCAACGGGAATGAACACATTGGGTGAGATCAGCCTACCCTCATGACGCCAGCGCACCAAAGCCTCTACCCCAATGATCTCTCCAGTTTCCAGACTCAATTGAGGCTGGTAGTAGAGCACGAACTCCTGCCGCTGAATCGCTCGCCGCAGCTGATTCTCCAGAGATAACCTTTCCCAGGCTTGCACGCTGAGATCATGGGTAAAGAACTGAAAATTGAAACGCCCCCGCTCCTTCGCCTGATACATGGCGGCATCCGCGTTCCGAATCAGCTCGTCAATTTCTTCGGCATCATCCGGATAAATACTGATTCCGATACTGGGCGTCACATGCAACTCATGATTCCCAATCCGGTATGGCTCTCCCAGAGCGGAAAGCAGCTTGGTGGCAACCTGTGCTGCCTCATTGGCTTCTCCGATCTCTGGCAAGAGAACGATAAACTCGTCCCCTCCCTGCCGACTGACGGTATCTTCGGCGCGTGTTTCAGACTGGAGCCGTCTTGAAACCTCGGAAAGCAAACGGTCACCCACTGCATGCCCAAGTGAGTCATTTACATTCTTAAAGCGGTCCAAATCAATAAACAGAATACCAGCCAGGTAGCCATGACGTTTTGCCTTGGCCAGCGCCTGATGCATGCGATCGCGCAACATGGTCCGATTGGGCAAACCGGTCAGCGTATCGTAATGGGCAAGATAATTGATCTTCCGTTCTGCTTCCTTTCTTTCGGTGATATCAGAAATCACACCATCGAGATAAATGATCCGTCCGGAATCACCTTTAAGGGCAACCGCATTGTTCAACGCCACGAAGCGAGAACCATCGCGACGCATGAAATCAACTTCCTCGTCCCTGTAATGCCCATATTCCTTGAGATGCTCTTGCAGCTCTTCCCGCCTTTCCCTGGAGCAATAATGGATAGGTGCCGGGACCTGCATCATTTCCTCAGGCGAATCGTAACCAAACATTTCCGCCAAGGCGCTATTGACGTATTCCAACTCGCCTTCCGGTGTACTTCTATATATTCCCTCTGAAATATTGTCGGTTATGGAAACAAGGAGCCGGCGGTTATGGTCAAGCGCTTCCTCTGTCTCCTGTCGCTCAAAGGCATTGCCAAGACTGGCCGCGGCAGCCATAAGCGCTGACACCTGGCTCTCCGGCCAACTTCGCTCTTGATGACAGTCATCGAAGCCAATATGCCCCATGAAACCATCCCGAAGCATAATGGGCACCAGCAATAACGATTTGATATCCTGAGACTCTAGAATCTCCCTGGCAGACTCTCCAAGATTCCGAGGCATTGCACGGACCGGACGTCCCTGATTCAGACTGTCATACCACTCCTCGGGCAACAGGGAATAAAGGAGGTTTTGCATATCCGGATTGTCAATCTCCGGCGTGACCCCTCCTGCAACCCACTCATATCGCATGGAGTGCGCGGGCAGCCCCGTTTGCGGATGCGGATGATTGACGAATATATATGCCCGATCGACGCCAGCAGCCCGTCCCAGCAGTGATAACATCTCCTCCACGGCCGCATCGAACTGGCGCGGCGCAATCAAATGGGACAGGCTCTCCGCAATGGCTCCCAACAGGCGATCCCGCTGACCCAGCTCAACCTCCCAAGCCTTGCGGTCACTGACATCCTGAATAAACGCCAGGAAATACTGCGGCTCCCCCTCGTCGTTTCTTACCAGAGAAACATTGAATTCGGACCAAATGGTCTCCCCAGTCCTGCTCTGCAGCCGAGCCTCCAGCCACGCAGACTGCACCGTCCCGGCGATCAGAGACTGCAATTCATTTTCCAGGTTCCACTGATCATCAGGGTGAACAAACTCCAATACCGGCCGTCCGACCATTTCCTTTTCATCCACCCCCAACAGACTTCCCAGTCTGGGCGTAGCGCGAGACCAGCGTCCATCTATATCCACATGGGTAACCATGATCAGGGAAAGCTCTTCGGTTCGCTTGCGCTGCGCCTCACTCTCTCCCCAGGCCCGAGTCATCTGTTCGGCCAGTTCCTCGGCCCTGTAGCGGGTCTGATAACCATTGCGAACCAGGAAAACGAGCAAAACACTGACCAGCCAGCTGGCGACCAGTACGGCATAGGGGAAAGGTCCTGGGTGAAACGACCGGCTGAGCTGCAACTCCCATTGCCGATTTCCAGCCTCCAGGGTACCAATGACGCTCACCCCTCCTTCCAAGTTCTGATCGGCCCGGTTATCGAAAATGGGTGTTGGTCCGTCATCTACACCACGATCGTTTACCGTCAAATGGTAGGAGTCCAGCCTCTCTTCGAGACCGGCGAAAAGGCTCTCAGTGCTTAGCGTTATCGCAAGCCATCCAAACAGGGCCTGATCAGGCCCCCGGCCTTCCATGAATAAAGGGGAAACGAATATCATACCCGGAATAAGACGCTCTTCAGGAAATTCCGTTTCGTTGCCGGCCGGAGAAAACTGCAGGGGCGCGGATAGCACGGGTTCTTCAAGGCTTGCCGCCTGGAGTAGAGCATCCCGGGGCGTACCCGCCTGGCATGCATCGTAGCCTGGCTGCCCGCCGCCTGGTGCCGACGAATAGGTGATCACACAGAGGAAATCTCTCCCTGAATCACTGATCACAGCGAAATCAGAGTCCAGCTGCGCTTGAATTTCAGTTTCGAAATCATGAACCTCATCTGGCGACAGATGTCGCAGGAGGTTGAGGCTATCGACCTGGGGATAGTTGAATTCAAGATTGAGACGCCTAACAAACTGCTCCCAGGCGTTGGCATCAGGTGGGCCAATATACTCAAGGGATGCAGACGACGCCCTCAGAAGGGAGAGATAACGTCCGGTGCGGGCTTCCAGCTCTCGCTGCACAACACCGAGGCGGGTATGCAGCTCACTGGTCTGCTCCACTCGCTCGGCCTCAAGGGCGAGACGCCAGGCACCAAAGCCCAGAGCCAATAAAACAAGCAACAAGGTCAACAACAAGGCAGTCTGCACGGGTCTTTCGCCCATGCCTGATGACCGGCTTCCGCTGTTTTCGACTGGCCGCATCTGGATGCCCCTGGTGAGTTGGCGCCCTCCTGGCCGTAAGACCTCACCGCATGACACTCACTCCGGGCTTCCCAGCCTCGGCCCCTTTTTCCCCAAGTCTAATCCATTCTCCTCTTCCTGCACCAATCCATCCCCCAATCTCGGCTTCCCCAGTAATTTCAAGGCCTCGGAAGCCGCCCGCCACCGCAGTCTTCACCTTCAAGGAAAGCCAACACCGCTTCGGTCATGGCCAGAGTCCGGGTGCCAATATCCACTGTGAGGAAATAATGGTCAGCACCACTCTCTACCAGACTAATCTGCCCCGCAACCTTGGTGTACATCAGTGGCGCCAAGCCGTCATTGGGTCCGTACCGAGCAAGAAAACGGTGACGTCCCCTGGCACCTTCGCTGACCTGCGTAGTCATGGGTACGGCCACATAATTGATCACAGGGAGGTTTTCTGGGAGTCGAGCCTTTTCCAGACGCTCTCTACTTCGGTCAGTTCGCAGGGAATGGAGGCTATTCCAGTTCCAACCATAGCGAAGAAAGACGAGACGAGCCATCAGGTTCCTGGGAAATCGGGTCCATTGATCCGCCAGTGGCGTCCCGCCCAGGACCCCGCCGGCATTGACCCAGGCGACTACCGCTTCGCCCTCTTCCGGCGTCAATAATGTCCCCAGGGCCCAGTGGACCTCCGCAGCCGATTTACTGGCGCTCACAACGATCAGGTTCAAATCCGTGCCCTGATAGTCGCGTATGGCATCGGCCAGCATCTCCGCATTGGATTCCACGCTGCCATCCTGCGGCGTGGGCACGAAATGGTACTCCAGGGGTGTGTGATCCAGGCTGGCACGGGTACGGGCGAAATCCGCTTCGGTCTGGGCATTATCCTCATACAGCCAGCCAGGGGCGAACAGGATCTTGTAGTTATCGGCGGCGTTGAATATCAGCAGATCCCGCAAGTCATCGGCGGAACGTAAACCCTGGCTGGCTTCAGTAACACAGGCCTGCCAGTGGCGATTACCTTCACCAGCGCGTATGTGGCGGGCAAACATCAGGGCTGCCAGATCGACAGAGTCCGTTGCCCGGGTCACCTCGCCAAGGAGCGCCTGGGACAAGCCCTCATCGGACAGTCGAGACTCAAACTCTGCAATTTTTTCGTACCAGCCGTCGGGGTGTACATCCGGATAATCTTCCAGATAATAGCGGGCAATGGGTGAATCCAGTTTCGCAGTGAAGGTCTCCCCGGCCAGTAATCCACTGGCCGGATAAGCTTGATCCAGCCGGCCCTGGCTGCAAGCAGCCAGGGCAAACAGGCATGGAAAGAGGACAAAGGAGTTGCGTAAAGCTATAAGAAAATCAGCATTCCGGGACGTTGACGGCCAGACCACCCTGGGAAGTCTCCTTGTAAATGCTCTTCATGTCGTTGCCCGTCTGGCGCATGGTCCGAATGACCTGATCCAGGGACACTTTGTGCTGACCATCCCCGCGCATGGCCATGCGTGAGGCGTTGATGGCCTTGAGCGATCCCATGGCATTGCGTTCAATACAGGGGATCTGCACCAGGCCACCCACTGGATCACAGGTAAGACCCAGATTGTGTTCCATGCCAATTTCAGCGGCATTTTCCACTTGCGACAGGCTGCCACCAATTGCCTCCGTGAGCCCGGCCGCAGCCATGGAGCATGCCACCCCGACCTCACCCTGACAGCCCATCTCGGCACCGGAGATACCGGCATTTTTCTTATACAGAATCCCAATCGCCCCGGCAGTAAGCAGGAAGCGGATAACCCCTTCATCCGAGGCGTCGTCTACAAATCGATTGTAGTAGTGCAGTACCGCCGGAATGATTCCCGCCGCACCATTGGTAGGAGCGGTTACCACTTGACCACCAGCGGCATTTTCCTCATTCACTGCCAGGGCAAAGACATTGACCCAGTCCAGCAGGTCCAGATGTTCGTCGGCATTCTGTTCCTGTAGCTCTCGATACAAACGAGGCGCCCGCCGTCGAACTTCCAATCCGCCCGGCAGATTCCCCTCGACGCGGAACCCCCGTTGAGTACACTCTTGCATGACCTGCCAGATCGCCAGCAACTCTTGGCGAACCGTGTCTTCATCCCGCCAGATCTTCTCGTTCTCCAGCATCAGGGCCCAGATGGACATATTGTTGTCACGGCATTGGGCAAGCAGTTCTTCAGCCGTGTTGAAGGGATGGGGAATCGGTGCTTGATCGTCACTGGCTCCATCGCCCTCTTCTTCGTGTTCACGGACAACAAAGCCACCACCAATGGAATAGAAGATCTCCTCGTGAACGACGCCTCCATCGGCATCAAACGCCACCAGCCCCATCCCATTGGAATGCCGGGGCAGACGTTCGCCCTTGTGAAACTCAATCTTCTCCGCTGGATCGAAAGCGATCTCATGCTGTCCCAATAGTTTGATACGTTTGGCCTGCCGAACCGCTGCCAACATGTCATCGATGGCGTCGGGATTGACATCCCGGGGCGTCTCGCCAAGCAGCCCCAGAATCACGGCCTTGTCCGTGCCGTGCCCCACACCGGTCAGCGCCAGTGAACCATAGAGCTTGACGACCACCTGGGCGGTACGTTCCAGCCCGCCCTTCTCCACCAGGTCTTCACAGAAGGCCAACGCCGCCCGCATGGGCCCCACGGTATGGGAACTGGACGGCCCGATGCCAATCTTGAACATGTCGAATACGCTGACTGCCACAATAAGAACTCCGTTCTTTTGGAGATGAAAGTGAACAGTTCCCAGTGAACAGCGGGCCGTACCTACTCAACCGCTGTCCATTTCCTGAAAGGCCATTGCCGACTGGAGCCTTGAGTGCACTGGTATCTTGCCAAAGCGGCACTCTATCTCCGAGGGCACGGCCCACTGTTCACTTTCATCTGTTCACTGTTCACTTTATCTTAATCATCCGACAACGCCAGCAGGCTGGCATTACCACCGACGGCGGCGGTGTTGACTGTCAGAGTACGCTCGTTGGCAAAACGTAGCATGTAGTGGGGGCCGCCGGCCTTGGGGCCAGTGCCGGAAAGGCCCTGCCCGCCGAAGGGTTGCACGCCCACCACTGCGCCCACCATATTGCGATTCACATAGGCATTACCTACCTTGATGCGACGCTGGATGTAATCCGCCTCGCTGTCAATCCGGGTGTGGATGCCCAGGGTAAGCCCGTAGCCGGTCTTGTTGACCGCGTCGATGACCCGATCCAGATCCTTGGCCTTGTAACGCACCACATGCAGGACCGGGCCAAATTGCTCTCGCTCCAGCATGGCAATGTCGTCAATCTCCACCGCCACAGGTGCCAGGAAGGTGCCATTGGCGCAGTTCGGGCCCAGAGGCGCTTCCTTGATCAACTTGCCCTTGCCCTTGATCCACTCCACGTGCTCACTCAGCCCCTTGTAGGCCTTCTCGTCGATGACCGGACCAATATCGGTGCTCAGCAGACCAGGATCACCCACCGTCAAGGTGTCCATGTAGCCGCTGAGGATTTCCAGCACGCGGGGGGCAATCTCCTCCTGGAGACAGAGAATACGCAGCGCGGAACAACGCTGGCCGGCACTGTGAAAGGCAGACTGTACGACGTCGTCGGCCACCTGTTCCGGCAGCGCCGAACTGTCAACAATCATGGCGTTCTGGCCGCCCGTTTCCGCAATCAAGGTGGGAATGATGCCTTCCCGCTCGGCCAGCGTGCGATTGACCAGCTTGGCGGTCTCGGTGGAGCCGGTAAAGGCCACACCGGCGATACGCTCATCCGGGGTGACAATCTTGCCGATCGTGCTGCCACGACAGGGCAGGAAATGCAGCACATCGCCGGGCACGCCGGCCTTGTGCAGCAGTTTGACCGCCAGGGAGCCAATCAGGGAAGTCTGTTCGGCCGGCTTGGCCAACACGGCATTGCCGGCGGCCAGGGCGGCGGTGACCTGACCGGTAAAGATCGCCAGAGGGAAATTCCAGGGGCTGATGCAGACAAACACACCCTTGCCGGTCAATCGCAGGGTATTCTTTTCGCCCGTGGGCCCCGGCAGCGGTATTTCCGCGCCAAACTTTTCTTCACACTGGTTGGCGTAGTAGCGCAGGAAGTCCACCGCCTCGCGAACCTCGGCAACGCCGTCAGGAATGGTTTTGCCGGCTTCGCGAGTACACAGGGCCATGAGTTCCCCCATGTGCGCCTCGTAGAGATCCGCCGCCTTGCGCAGAATGGCTGCCCGCTCGGCGGCCGGAGTGGCATCCCAGCTCGGCTGAGACTTGTGGGCAATGTCGATGGCTTCACGAACCGCCGACTCCTCCGGCTCGTAATAGACACCCAGGGAACGGCGGTTATCGCTTGGGTCCACCGCCCGCACTTCCTTGCCACCACCGTGGATCTTGCCACCAATAATCGTCCTGGCCTCCCATTGCTGCTGCATGGCCTTTTCCATGGCTTCAGCCAGCGGCGCCAACTCGTCCGGATCCGTGAGGTTCACGCCAAGGGAATTCTCCCGCTCCTGGCCGAAGCTGCGGTACAAGTCCTTGGGCAGGGGAATTTTCGGATGGGGAATCTGCTTAAGTTTTTCCACTTCGGCCACCGGGTCCCTGGTGATCTGACTCACCGGCACCTTGGGATCCATGATGTGGTTCACAAAGGAGGTATTGGCGCCATTCTCCAGCAGACGACGGACCAGATAAGGCAGCAGCTCCTTGTGCCGACCCACGGGGGCATAAACCCGGCAGGAGATTTCCGGCCTCTCCCGCATCACTTCGCCATAGAGTTCCTCCCCCATACCATGCAGGCGCTGGAACTCGTAATCGCTGCGACCACCGGCCATCTCCAGAATGCTGGCCAGGGTATGGGCATTGTGGGTCGCGAACTGGGAATAGATCTGGTCGCACTCTTCCAGCAACTTGCGAGCGCAGGCAAGATAGGAAACGTCGGTATTCACCTTGCGGGTGAAAACCGGATAGGCGTGTTCGCCTTCCACCTGAGCCCACTTGATCTCATTATCCCAGTAGGCCCCCTTGACCAGCCGCACCGGCATCTTGCGACCGACATCGCTGGTGAGCGCATTCAGCCAGTCAATCAGCCGGATGCAGCGCTTCTGATAGGCCTGGATGGCCAGCCCGAAGCCTTCCCAGCCTTCCAGGGAGGGGGAGCGATAGACCGCTTCGATCACTTCCAGTGAGATATCCAGGCGATCGGCCTCCTCGGCATCCACTGTCAGCTGTATACCAGCGTCCCGGGCGCGCTCGGCCAGGCGCAGCAGCCGCGGCACCAGTTCATCCAGCACGGCTTCACGGTTGGCGTATTCATAGCGGGGATGCAGGGCAGACAGCTTCACCGAGATACTGTGGGCCTGCCAGATTGACTCATCCTTGCCCACGGCCTCGCCGGTCTTGTCGATCGCCTCGGCATAGGCCTCGAAATAGCGATCCGCATCGGTCCAGGTCAAGGCCGCTTCGCCCAGCATGTCAAAGCTATGGCGATAATACCGGTGCTCCTTGCTGCGCGCGCGCTTGAGGGCCTCTTCAATAGTCCGCCCCATGACGAACTCGAAGCCCAGAATACGCATGGCCTGGCGCATGGCGCCCCGTATCATGGGCTCACCCAGGCGCGCCGTCAGCCGACTCATGAAACCGGAGACATCCTTGCGCGTGCGCTTGTCGACCTTGACGACCCCGCCGGTCAGCATCAGGCCCCAGGTGGACGCGTTGACAAACAGGGAGTCGCTCTCACCCAAATGAGAGCGCCAATCACCGGAGGCGATCTTGTCCTGAATGAGCTTGTCGGCGGTAATGGCGTCGGGCACCCGAATCAGGGCCTCGCACAGGCACATCAACACCACACCTTCCTGGGAAGACAGGTCATACTGCTGCATGAAGGCGGAAATACCTGTCTTTTTCACGCCCTTCTTGCGAACCAGTTCCACGAGGGACTCGGCCTTGGCCACGATCCGACGCCGGGTGGCGTCATCCAGACGCGCCGCGGGCAGCAGGCGTTCCATGCATTCCGCCTCGTCGGCCAGGTAAAGCTTGTTCATTTCAGCCCGCCGTTCGTCCATGGCGGGGCGGCCATTCTCGAAAATGAAAGGGGTGGTTGCCGGCTGGCTGCGTTCGGGTAGTGCCACGATAAGACTCCCGCTGATATCCGGAAATAAGGACCACCGCCCCATAGGGGCGGCATGAATGCGATTGACGACTCTCCCGGCGACTCCCAGCAAAAGTGGCCGGGGCAGCCGTCAAGGCGACTATTCTAGCTCAAACGCCCGTCCGTGACAGCCCGTCGGGGCTGTCCATCTTGTTGGAAAAAATACGACAGGGGTTTGTTCCAAAAGGTTTTTTTCCAAACAGGGT
>NZ_SLKM01000109.1:0-9435 GCF_007134575.1 Natronospira sp. | reverse complement strand
CTCAGCCCGGCAGTGACAAAGCCGCGCTGGCGATCGTTGAGCTGCTCGAGATAGGGATCCCGCCCCGGCGGCATCGCATCGGCCAGGGCTTCATAAAAACGGGCCAGGTCCATGCCCACGAACCAGTCATCCTCGCCCCGCTGGGTTCTCGGCGCCCCGTATTCGATTACAGGACGGTTGTCAGTATTGAGTGGGCCGTTGCTCAGCATTCCGCTGTCGCCGATATTCCCGATATAAAAGCGCATCAAGGCAGCCAGGGTGGCCTCCGGGTCGGTGCCCGGTGCGGCCATGGCCAGGGTGTTGGCCTCGACCGCCTCCACCGGCAGGGCGGTCTCATCGCCATAGGCCACCAGGGCCACGATGGGCCCGCGCGGATACATGTCGCCCCGCCACAGCACCACCTGCGGGAAGACCGAAGCCACGGTGCGGGCAATGGTCTCGAACTCCTGTCGCGAGAGCTGGTAGAGGGGGAGCCACTGGGCAAAGACCCCGCCCTCGGCCAGGCGGGATTTCACGATCTCATAATGCTCCACGGTATAGAGATTGCCGGTGCCGGCCTTCCAGGGCGTGAACAGATCACTGACGATGACATCGTGCTGCCGGCGATCACCGGCCAGGCAGTTACGTCCATCCTCGGCCCGGATGCGCACCCGCTCATCGTCAAACAGGCCCTTGGCCGGTTCATTGAAATGCCGCTCGGCGAGATGAATCACCTCCGGCAACAGCTCGCAGATGGTGATCTCCGCCACCGGGAAATCCACCGCCGCCCCGGCGGTAATCCCCGTGCCCATCCCGAGAAAGAAGACCGATTGCGGGTCCGGGTGTAGCAGCAGGGGAATGCGTGCCTGGTTGCGCTCGGAATCCATGGCGCCGGTCCCGCCCAGGCGGTAGAAATTGTTCACCCGGATCAGACGATGCCCGTCCCGCTCGGTGGCAGCCGCCGTGGCATGGGCCCCTTCCACCAGCTCCAGCACGCGTTCGTTGGGGGCGAGCTGCAGGCGGTTGAACTGATTGCTGTCCACCACCAGCAGCGGCAGCAGCAGGCTTGCGCAGGCCGCGGACCAGGCCAGGCGGTGGCGCAGGGGGTGGACCCCGAGGGTGACCACCGCCAGCAGCAGATAGCCCCCGGCCATCATGAGAATGCTCGGCCACAGGCCGAAGAGGGCGAGCATGCCGAAGCCCGCCACCAGGGCACCGAGGATCGCGCCCACGGTATTGGCCGCCACCAGCCGGCCAATGGCCGTGCCGGGGATCACATCATCCCGCTCCAGGGCGCGCAGCAAGAAGGGAAACAGCGCCCCCAACAGGATGGCCGGGAGCAGCATCACCGCACCGGCCTGGACAAAGACACTGACGATGTAGCGGACAAAGCCGTCGTCCTGGCCCAGATAGGCCAGCCCGTCGGTGATGGCGTGGAAGCTGAACGGCGTGGTGGCCAGTGCCACCCCGGACAAGGCCAGCAGCCCGGCGGTCACCGCCACCGGGTCCAGGCGCCGGGCCGCCAGGCGGTTGGCCAGCGAGGCGCCAATGGCCAGCGCGGCCAAAAACAGGATCAGCACCACCGCATAGGTATAGACCGAGTTCTGCAGCACCTGGGCAAACATGCGCGTCCACAGCACTTCCACCGCCAGGGTGAGAAAGCCGGAGAGAAAGGCCAGCCACCACACCAGCCCGCGCCGAAAACCCGTGCCCACCGATCGGGCGGGCGCGGCCCTGCTCGCACCGGCATCCGCCGGCGTCGGCGCCGGCAAACGCCCCAGCCGCAGTGCCAGCAGCACGGCGGCCACCCCCACCAGCAGGTCCAGGCCCATGGCCAGCAGATAGGCGCCCGCAAAACCCAGCGCCAGGGGCAGGATGAAGGCCGCGGCAAAGGCCCCGCTCGCCCCGCCCAGGGTATTGAGGGCATAGAGCAGGGAACCGGTCCGCCCCAGGTCCTCCGGCTGGCGGATCAGGTGCTGGCCCATCATGGGCAGGGTGCCGCCCATCAGAAAGGCCGGCGGGAACAGCACGGTAAAGGCCAGCGCCGCCTTCAATAAGGTGTTGAGGGCAAGATTGTCCCCGGCCAGGGCATAAAAGGCCGGGTAGAGGGCGTGGTAGGCATCCACCAGCACAAAGTGCAAAAGCGCGGTGGCCGCCACCCCGATCTCCAGCAGCCCGAAGACCAGCAGCGGCCGCTCAAAGCGCGCCGCCAGCCGCCCCCAGAACCAGCCCCCCGCCGCAATCCCGGCGAAGAACACCGCAATGGTGACGGCCGCAGCCTGCGCCGTGGCCCCAAACAGCAGACCCAGCTCCCGCAGCCAAAGCACCTGATACACCAGGGCGGCAAAACCTGAAACGAATAGCAGCGCCAGGGCGGCAAGAAACAGCGGGGATTGGCGGCTCATGGGGATCTCGAGATCATCGGGCGATTGGAGGCGTTACATAGTAACAAAGCCGACATGCTTGGCGTACCTCTGCGCGAGGCAATAATTCCCTCTTTTGAATTTCCTTAGCGTCTTCGCGTCTTGGCGCGAGGCCGCTTTTTCTCAAACAGCAAACCGCCGCAACCTCAAAGCATTGCTCAGCACGCAGATACTGGACGCCGCCATGGCCAGGGCCGCGAACATGGGCGACAGCAGGACTCCTATGACGGGATAGAGCACACCGGCTGCAACCGGAATCAACGCCGTGTTGTAAGCAAAGGCCCAGAACAGGTTCTGCCGGATGTTGCGCAGGGTGGCGCGGGAGAGGCGGATGGCGCGGTGGACGCCGGCCAGTTCTTCGCCCATGAGGACCACGTCCGCGCTTTCGATGGCCACATCCGTGCCGCTGCCGATGGCGATGCCCACATCGGCCTGGGCCAGGGCAGGGGCGTCGTTGATGCCGTCGCCGACGAAGGCGACCCGCTTGCCTTCCTTCTGCAGGGCTTCCACTGCCTCGACCTTGCCGTCCGGGCGAACCTCGGCCAGCACGCGGTCGATACCGACTTCTTTCGCCACGGCATCGGCGGTGCGCTGGTTGTCGCCGGTGATCATGACCGTTTCCAGGCCAAGGTCATGCAGGCGGCGGATGGTTTCCGCGGTATCGGCCTTGATGGGGTCGGCCACGGCCATGACGGCGGCCAGTTGCCCGTCGATCAGGGCGAAGATCGGCGTTTTTCCTTGATCGGCCAGGGCATCCACGCGGGACTGGACGGCGGAAATGTCCACCTTCTCATCCTTCATCAGGCCGGGGCCGCCGACGGTGATCTGCCGGCCGTCCACGTTGGCGGTCACGCCTCGGCCGGTGAGACTGTCGAAGTCCGATGCCTTGGGCAGCGCCAGTCCCCGTTCATGAGCTGCCGTGACGATGGCGCGGGCGATGGGGTGTTCGGAATGGTCTTCCACGGCCGCGATCAGGGCCAGGGTCTCTTGCTCATCGAAGCCTTCGAGCATGTCCATGTCCGTCAGGGCCGGGCCGCCCTCGGTGAGGGTGCCGGTCTTGTCGAAGGCCACCACATCCACGTCGCGCAGGCGCTGCAGGGCCTCGCCCTGGCGGAAGAGGGTGCCCATTTCCGCGCCGCGGCCGGTGCCGACCATGATGGAGGTGGGGGTGGCCAGGCCCATGGCACAGGGGCAGGCGATGATGAGCACGGCCACGGCATTGACCAGGGCCAGGCTCAGAGCCGGTTGCGGGCCGATGAAGTACCACACCGCGAAGGTCAGCAGGGCCACGGCAATGACCACGGGCACGAACACGGCGGTGACCTTATCCACCAGGGCCTGGATGGGCAGCTTGGCGCCCTGGGCGCGCTCCACCATGCGGATGATCTGGGCCAGTACGGTGTCACCGCCCACCCGGGTAGCGCGAAAACGCAGGCTGCCGCTGTCGTTGATGGTCCCGCCCACGACTTCGTCCCCGGCAATCTTTTTCACCGGCACCGGCTCGCCGGTGACCATGGATTCGTCCACATGGGACTGGCCTTCGATGACCTCGCCGTCCACGGGAATCCGCTCGCCGGGGCGAACCTGGATTTCATCCCCGGCCTGAACCTGTTCGATGGGCAGCTCCAGGGTTTGTCCATCCCGGATCACCCGGGCGGTCTTGGCCTGGAGTTTCATCAGCCGGCGAATGGCCTCGCTGGTGCGGCCCTTGGCGATGGCTTCCATGAAGCGCCCGGCGAGGATCAGGGTGATGATCACCGCCGAGGCCTCGAAATACACATGGGCGGTGCCCTCCGGCAGGATGCCGGGCAGGAAGGTGGCCACTACCGAATAGGCCCAGGCGGCGCTGGTGCCGATCATCACCAGGGAATTCATGTCCGGCGCGCCCCGCAGCAGGGTGGGCAGGCCCTGCTTGTAGAAGCGCAGGCCGGGGCCGAACTGCACGATGCTGGCCAGCACGAAGAAGACGTAATAGATGTTCTGCTGGCCGAGGGTCTCGGCCAGCCAGTGATGGAAGGGCGGGATGACATGCCCGCCCATGTCCAGGATGAAGATGGGCAGGGTCAGGGCGGCGGCGAGGATCAGGCTGCGCTTGAGCTTGCCCCGCTGGGCCTCGCGCTCGGCCTCGGCGGCATCGTCGTCACCCTCGCTTCGTCGATGGGCGGTATAGCCGACCGAGGCGACGGCTTGCTCCAGGGCACCCTCAGCCACGGCCCCGCGCAACAGGCGCACATGGGCGGACTCGGCGGCCAGATTGACGCGGGCGTCCATGACGCCCGGCACCTGCATCAGGGCCTTCTCCACCTTGCCCACACAGGAGGCGCAGTGCATGCCCTCGATGGCCAGCTCCAGTTCGTCTTCGATGGCCGGGTAGCCCGCGCGGCGGGTGGCCTCGAGCAGTTCATCCAGGGCCGGGCCGGGGGCGCCGGGCTCGACACTGGCCTGCTCGGTGGCCAGATTGACGCTGACCGCGCTCACGCCGGGGACGCCGGCCAGTGCCTGCTCTGCCCGGCGTACGCAGCCGGCGCAGCTCATGCCCTGAAGGTGCAGACGGATTTCCTGGGGATCGTTGCTCATGCGTTTTTGCCCATGACTGGAGGAAGGAACTCGCCTCGGGGGCAGAATTATTTCATACTAAGGGCATGACTGATGCGCGTCGACAACTGGCAGCCCTGATGCTGAGCCTGCTGGCCCTGGTGGCCTTCAGCGGTTCGGTGCTGGCTGATTGTGTCGAGGCGCTGAGCGAACCGGCGGCCGGCGACTGCCATGAAATGGCGGCCATGGACTGCCCCCATCACCATGCCGGGGAGGCCTGTCTTGAGGCGGCTGACTGCAACGGTGGCGAGGATGGGCTGATTCCCTCCGAGCGCAAGCAGGATCGGGACGCCCAGCCGGATGCCGTTGCCCTGGTGCTGTCCACCGGGCCGCCACCGACGACGGCTCGGATTGCCGAGCGCCCCCGAAGTCCCTCTTACCTTCCCAATGCCCGGCAGCGCTATCTCGAGTGCTGCCGTTTCCTGGAATAAACCCCTCGCCTGAACCGGATACCGCCGGCGGTTTGCCGGTGTCTGTGTATTTGCCGTAGCGAGAGGGTGAACCCCCATGAAAGTTCGACTGTTTGATGCCCTGGTGCCGGTGGCACTGGTGGCGGTACTGACCGTGACCTCGGCCTGGTCCCCGCTGAAAGCCGACAGCCCCGAAGTGCCAACTGACCGCCTGGATCTGTCCCGGGCCGAAGCCCTGGCCCTGGACCGGGACGCGGGCCTGGAGGAGCTGGCCCACCGGGCCGAGGCCGTGCGCGACAGGGCCGTGTCCGCCGGCGCGCTGCCGGACCCCGAGATGAGCCTGGGGTTCTCCAATCTGCCCGTGGACAGCTTTGACCTGGAAGACGACATGATGGCCATGGTCATGGTCGGTGTCCGCCAGCGCTTTCCGGCCGGCCAGAGCCGGCAGCTTTCCCGGGAACAGGGGGAGTTGGCCGGGCGTGGTGTTGATGCCGAATACCAGGCCAGAGAGCGGGAAGTGAAACGGCAACTGCGGCTGGCCTGGAATGACTGGGCCTATGCCACCAGGCAGTTGGAGCTGGCTCGGCAGGAACAGGAAAACTTCGAGGAGCTGGTCAGCATTACCCGCAGCCGCTACCGAAGTGGACTGGGCAGTCAGCGGGATCTGTCGCGGGCCCGTCTCGAGCGTGCGGCGGTGGAGGAGCGCATCCTGATGCTGGAGGAGGAACGGGATGCGGCGCGGGCCGAGCTGGTCCGCTGGACGGGATCCCTGCCGCGGGACATCTCCCCGGGTGAGGGTGAGCTTCCCGCGCTAGCGGCGCTCGATACCCTGATTGAGCGCCTGCCCGATCACCCGCTGCTGCAAGCCGCCCAGCGCCAGATCGAGGTGGCCGACAAGGGCGTGGAGATTGCCCGTCAATCCTATCGCCCCTCCTGGATGATCGAGGCCTCCTATGGCCACCGGCGGGCCCGGGACATGGATGATGGCCGCGCCAGTGACATGGCCTCGCTCATGGTGGGGTTCAGCCTGCCCCTGTTTACCCGCGATCGTCAGGACCGGGAGCTTTCTGCTGCGCGTGCGGAATCTCGCGCCGATCACTATCGCCGCATGGATCGCCTGCACGAAATGCAGGGCCAGCTTGAGCGGGAATACGCCCGCTACCAGCGCCAGCAACAGCTGGCCTCCCTGTACGAGGAACGTCTGCTGGATGAAGCGGCGGAAAGCGTGAGTCTTGAGTTTTCCGCCTACCGTGCCGACCGGGGGGATTTCCGTGATCTCATCCGTGCGCGGGTAGCCGAGCTGGATTACCGCCTGCGCTTGCTGGAAGTGAAGCAGCGCCTGAACAGCAGCCGAATTGAACTGAATTACCTGGCCGGGGAATGACCATGAAACTGTCAAATCTATTCAAGGCATTCATTGCCACGCTGATTCTGGTCGCGTTGGTGGCCTGCGGCAGTGGTGATGAGCATGCCAATCATGAGGGTCACGACGACCACGCCCACCATCACGAGCACAACCATGATCATGACGGTGATGAAAAGTGGTATTGCCCCATGCACCCCGAGGTCACCAGCGATGAGCCGGGCCGTTGTCCTGAATGCGGCATGGATCTGGTGCAATCGGATGAGGATGACGATCATGCTCACCATGACCACGGGCATGACCATGATCATCACCATGAGCACGACAATGGGGATGAGTGGTACTGCCCCATGCATCCGGAAGTGACCGATGACGAGCCGGGGCGTTGCCCCATCTGCGGCATGGATCTGGTCACTGACGAGGACGATGAGCACGATCATCACCACCACGACCATGGCCACGATCAGGGCCATGATCAGGCACATGACCACGATCACGATCATGCCAATGGTGATGGTGTCTGGACCTGCCCCATGCATCCCCAGGTGGAGCGGGATGAGGCGGGTCGCTGCCCCATTTGCGGCATGGATCTGGTGCCGCGTGACGATCATGACATGGATCCCGATCAGGTCATGGTCCCAGAGGGGATTCAGCAGGCCATGAATATCCGCACCCAGGCGGCCGAGACCGGTCGCCTGATGCGCCACATCGAAACGGTGGGGCGGGTGAGCTATGACGAATCCCGTCTCCAGCATATCCACCCACGGGTGGAAGGCTGGATACAGGCGTTGGATGTCACTGCGGAAGGTGATCGGGTGGAAGCCGGCCAGCGTCTTTTCACCCTGTACTCACCGGAACTGGTCAATGCCCAGGAGGAGTTTCTGCAGGCACTGCGGCGCGGTGATTCCGAGGTGATCAATGCGGCCCGCGCCCGTCTCCGTGCCCTGGATGTGCAGTCATCGGTGATCGATACCATCGATCAGAGCCGCGAGGTGAAGCAGTACATTCCCTGGTATGCACCGCATGACGGCTATGTGACCGCATTGGGTGTCCGCCACGGCATGTATGTCTCGCCGGGCCTGGAAATCATGGAATTGGCCGACCTCTCCAGCGTCTGGGTCATCGCCGATGTATTTGAATCCCAGGCGGACTGGGTGGAAGTGGGCCAGCACGCCATGATCGGTCTGCCTTTCAGCCCCGGTGAGCAGGCCCATTCGGATATCAGCCATATCTACCCGGTTCTGGATGAACGCACTCGCTCCCTGCGCGCCCGTTTGCCGGTGGATAACGGCGACAAGAATCTGCGCCCCGGTATGTGGACGGCGGTCTCCATTCATGCCTCGCCGTCGGAAGAAGGGGTGGTGATTCCCCTGGAGGCCCTGATTCGAACCGGCCGGGCCAATCGGGTGGTCATTCGCGAGGACGAAAGCCATTTCCGGGTGCGTGAAGTCACCCCCGGCATGGTCAGCGGCGACCGGGTGGTGATTCTCTATGGCATCGAGGACGGTGATGAGGTGGTGGTATCCGGCCACTTCCTGATCGATTCCGAAGCCAGCATCCGAGGTGGGCATGGTCGGGTTGAGGATCATTCCCATCATTGATGTCGCCACCTTCGTAGGAGCGAATTCATTCGCGATAAAGCCCTCGGCGGGTACAGAGGCTGGTTTAGCCCCATCGCGGATGAATCCGCTCCTACGGGCGTAGCAAGCGAGAGCCGATCATGGCTTGGAGTAACACATGATTGAGAGACTGATTCGATGGTCCATTGCCAACCGGGTGCTGGTGCTGATTCTGGCGCTGGTGACCGGGGCGGTGGGTCTGTATGCGGTCAAGCACACGCCGGTGGATGCCATTCCGGATCTGTCCGATACCCAGGTGATCGTGCGTGCCGAGGCACCCGGTCTGGCGCCGGAAGTGGTGGAAGACCAGGTGACCTATCCCCTGACCACGGCCTTGATGGCGGTGCCGGGGGCGGAAACCGTGCGTGGTTTTTCCATGTACGGCGATGCCTTCATCAATGTGCTCTTTGACGATGCCACCGATCTCTACTGGGCCCGCAGTCGGGTCCAGGAGTATCTGGGTCAGGTGGAAGGGCAGATGCCGGACGGCGTCACCGTCTCCCTGGGACCGGATGCCACCGGTGTGGGCTGGATCTACAAGTACGCCCTGGTGGATCGCACGGGCGGGCATGATCTGTCCCAGTTGCGTGCCCTGCAGGATTGGTATCTCAAGTTCGAATTGCAATCCGTGCCCGGCGTGTCGGAGGTGGCCACCGTGGGCGGCATGGTGCGCCAGTATCAGGTGGTCATGGACCCCGATCGCTTGCGCGCCTACAACCTGCCCATTGAGCAGGTGCGCCGTGCCATCCAGCGGGCCAATGCCGAGACCGGCGGCTCCACGCTGGAAATGGCCGAAGCCGAATACATGGTGCGAGCCTCTGGTTATATCCAGAGCCTGGATGACCTGCGTCTGATCCCCGTGGGCATTGATGCCAATGGCGTGCCAGTGATGCTGGAGAACGTGGCGGATATCCGTCGTGGCCCCGCACCCCGACGGGGCATCGCCGAACTGGACGGCGAGGGCGAGGTGACCGGCGGCATCGTGGTCATGCGCGATGGCGAGAACGCCCGCGAGACGATTCGCGCGGTCCGCTCCCGTCTGGATG
>NZ_SLKM01000198.1:0-28540 GCF_007134575.1 Natronospira sp. | reverse complement strand
TTGTAACCTTGTGAAATAACGGTATTTTAAACACTTTTCGTTAGCGCCAATGGCAAGCCCTTGCCAGGCGACGGAAAATTGTCACCGGCATAAAAAAGCCGCTCGCCCGGGAAGCGGGAGAGCGGCCAACGAGATCCGGGCATGGGCCTCAGGATCAGGAGGGCGCGATGGCCTCGTCGCTCAGGCGCTCATCATCCTTGCGATGGAAAAGGCTGTAGATGACCGGAATCACCAACAAGGTCACAAAGCTGGCTGATAAGAGACCACCGATGACCGCCCTTGCCATGGGGGCCTGTTGCTCGGCGCCTTCACCAATGCCCAGTGCCAGTGGCAGCATGGCGAAGGTAGTGGTCAGCGTGGTCATGAGGACCGGTCGCAGGCGCCGTCGGCCCGCTTCCACGATGGCCGGGTTCAGGCGCATCCCATCACCCCGTTGCAAACGGGCGGTCTGATCCACAATCAGAATGGAATTATTGACCACGATACCCACCAGCATGATCATCCCGATAAGGGACTGGAGATTGAAGGTCGTACCGGTGAGGTAAAGCATGACACTGACCCCGATAATTGACAGGGGCACGGTGAACATCACGATAAAGGGATCCCTCAGGGATTCATACAGCGAAGCCAGAACCATGTAGACCAGAATGATCGCCATGATCATTGCCAGTCCCAGTTCAGAAAACGCCTCCTGCTGTTCCTCGAATTCACCGGAGACCATGGCCTCATAGCCCTCCGGCATGGGGATATCGCGAAGGGCCTCCTGCACGTCACTGGCGACCGAACCCAGATCCCGACCACTGATGTTGGCGTAGATCACGTTCAGCCGTTGCTGGTTCTTGCGGTCAATCTGCTGCGGGCCAATACCATCGGTGATATCCACCAGATTGCGCATGGCAATCTGTTCACCGGCCTCGTTGGGCACCGTCAGATTCAGAATCTGGGCCTGGGTCAACCTTTCGGAGTCTCGCAGCCGCAAGAGCATGTCGTATTCACGCCCTTGATCCGTAAACTGCCCGGCACGTACACCGCCAATGGCCGCTTCGAGCGTCCTGGCCGCCTGCTGCATGGAGACGCCAAGGTCCGCAGCCCGAGATCGGTTTACCCGGATCAGCTCCTGCGGTATACCCTCTTCCCGGCTGCGGCGGGTATCGGTAATGCCTTCGATATTTGAAATGCGCTCATCGACATCTTCAGCCAGTGCCTCCAGGCGGTCCAGTTCGAAGCCGCGGATCTCGATTTCCAGGGGCTCACCGGTACCACCACCCGTCCCCATGCGCAGCAGGAAAAGGCCCTGGCCGGCACGGGTGCGGATTACGGTTCCGGGAATGTCCTGGAGCAATGGGCGCAGGTCGGCAGCAATCTGCGCGCTACTCCGATCCCGCTCACGGACACCCACAAGGCTAAGACGCAGCTCCCCGGTGTGGCCCCTGCCACGCCAGCCTCCCGCACCCAGACGGGTATAACTGGACTCGATCTCGGGCACCTCGGGAACGACAATCTCTTCCACCTTGCGCATGACTTCATCCAGCAGTTCCAGGCGGGTGCCGGGCTCCATTTCCACATTGATACGAACTTCACTTTCATCCGCCTCAGGCATGAATTCGGCCCCGATTCGGGGCAGCAGCATCAGGGACAGAAAGAAGATCAACGCGGTGACGCTCAAGGCCATGGGGCGATGGCGCAGGATCAGTCGCAACAATGACTGGTAGGCGTTCTCCAGCCCCTCCAGCCCCCTGCCAAGCGCATCGGCCGTACGGCGCAACGGGTGACCCTTGGTGTTCGCGACAGTCGTCTCATCCTTCAGGATTCTGGACGCCATCATGGGCACCAGGGTCAATGCCACCAGCAGAGAGCAGATCAAGGCAAAACTGACCGTATAGGCCAACTGACTGAACATCTCACCGCTGATCCCCTGGGCGAAGACCAGGGGTGCGAATATCACCAGGGTTGTCAGCGTACTGGCTATGATTGCCGGGCCTACCTGGGAGGTCCCCTGAATGGCGGCACTGGTGCGGTCATCGGCCTCCTCCTTGCGGACACGGGAGATGTTCTCCAGGACCACAATGGCGTTATCCACCATCAGGCCAACGCCCAGGGCAAGGCCGCCCAGGGTCATCAGGTTCAGTGTGAAGCCACCGAAGAAGACCAGGGAGAACGTGGCAATCAGGGAAGTCGGTATGGCGATCGCCACCACCAGGGTACCCCGGATATTTCGCAGAAAACCCAGCAGGACGAGTATCGCCAGGGCACCACCATACAGAATGGTGGTGGTGAGATTGTCGATGGAGTTCTGAATGTACTCGGATTGATCAATGACTGGGACAATTTCCAGCTGGGGATAGTCCCGGGCGATCCGACGCATCTCCGCGTTGGCCCGCTCTGCCACATCGACGGTGTTGCTTCCGGCCTGTTTGCGTATCGCAACCCGGACCCCAGGCTCTTCATTGATGCGGATGATCCGGGTGATCCGCTCATGAGAGTCCTCTACATCGGCAATCTGGCGAAGCCTGACCTGCCCCCCATCCCGTCGGGCCACCACCAGATCCTCGATTTCCTCCAGGGAATCAAACTTGCCGGGCGTGCGCACCGCCACGTCCAGGCGGCCCCGCTCCACCTCCCCTGCCGGGACGGTGATATTCGCTTCCTGGAGGCGGCTGCGAACTTCGCTTAGGGGCAAGTCCAGTGCCTGCAAGCGATCCGGATCAACCCGAATCTGGATCTGCCTTTCCAGTCCGCCCCAGACATCCAGTGCGGCAACACCGGGGATCCGTTCAATCCGGTAGCTGATCTCCTCGTCAATCAGGCTTCGCAGGGCAATGGGATCAAGATCACTGGCCAGGCCATAGATCAGAATGGGGAAACTCGCCGGATCAAACTTTCTGAGCTGGGGTCGATTGGCTTCATCCGGCAAGGCATTGCCAATACGATCGAGCCGGTCACGGATATCGTTGGCCGCCACGTCCAGGTCCGTGCCCCACTCAAAGGTGATACGCACATTGCTGCTGCCTTCCTGGGAAGTGGACGTCAGCTCTTCAATACCGGCCACGGTGGCGACCGCCTCTTCCACCCGGCGCGTAATGGTCTCCTCGACCTCTTCCGGAGCGGCGTTCTCGTAAGTAGTCACTACCGTCAAGGTGGGGAAGGTGACATCCGGCATCAGGTCGATGGGCAATCGGCTCAAGGAGAACAGACCGATCAGGACCGCGATAAGCACGGCCATGGTGGTCAGTACCGGGCGCCGGACGGTGAAATTGGCAATCTTCATGGCTTGTCGTTTATCCCTGTGTCGAGTTGCCGGAAGGCTGTTTATTCACCGTTGGTGAGGCGGAGGGGTGTCCCGTCTCCGAGACGATGCTGACCAAGGGTAACCACCCTGCCTTCGATTTCCGGAGACAGAATCTGGGCATAGTCATCGGTCCTGACGCCCACGCTTACGGGCACAAACCGGGCCCGCGGCCGTGAGTCCTCTTCTGCGTCCTCGGGCGACTCGACCAGGAACACACCCCGCTCTCCCGAATGTCGGGTCAGCGCATCGCGAGGCACGACACGGGCGTCACTGATTTCTTCAACGTTAATGCTGAGATTGACAAAGAACCCAGGGCTGAGGCGTCCGTCCTCGTTGGGCACTTCAATTTCCACGCGCGCCTGCCGGGTGTCCTCTCTCAACTGGGGCGCTATCCGCGATACCTGGCCCTCGAAAATCTCGCCAGGCCAGGCGTCACTACGGATTTCCACCTGTTGCCCGGTGCGCAGGCGGGCAAAATCCCGGTCGACGATGGACGTGACGGCCCGCAGGGAGCTGATGTCCAGCACGGAGATGATGGCCTCGTTGGCGGCAATATTGGACCCTTCGTCCACAAAGCGTTCCCCGACCACCCGGGTGCCATCAGCGCCGCCATTCCACTCCGCCCGTACGGTGGCATAGGACTGACGCAGCTCGGCCCGACGCAGGGCGGCTTCACGCTGAGCCAACTGGGCATGACTGACGGTGACATTGGCCGTGGCCGCCTCAAATTCCGACTGGGCCAGGTCATACTCGGATTCGGAAGCCAGACCCTGCTCACGCAGGTCGGCAAGACGCTGGTATTCGCGCTCCTGCACGGTTCGCCGGGCGCGGGCATCTTCCAACTGGGCACGGGCCACTTCCATGGCGGCCCGGGCTTCCGCCGCTTCCTGACCGAACTCTTCATCATCAAGCCGGGCAATGACCTGCCCTTGCTCTACTTCATCGCCAATATCGACCGCCAGCTCACGGAGGCGCCCACCCACTTTGGGTGCGAGCTGAAAGCGGTGCCGCGCCTGCAGGGTCCCGGTGTACTGGGCAATATCCCGAATATCCCGAAAAGCCACCTCAGCGACCTCCACCGCCACTGCCTGCTCACCGGAATCCCGCCCCCAACCGCCAGGGCCACCCGGTCCGGCATCGTCACCGCGGCCCAGCCACCATACGGCCAAAGCCACCAGAAGAATCACGCCGATAATCGAAATTTTCTTTTTATTCATTACCTTGGAGCTTCCTGTTTGATCCTGGCAGGGAGACGGTTCGAAATCGAACCAAATCTGCAAATCTTGCCTTGTGACTGCCCCGGGGGCGGGACAGTTCCAGTCAATTCACCTCCAGGCCCGATTCCGGATGTACTCAAGCTGTTCGGGGCTCTGAATGGCGCCGGGCCGCGCCTGGCGGACGCGTGCAATGGCATTGTCGGGCTCCATGCCCTGCTCAATCAGGAGCCTGGCAGCAACAGTGCCGGTGCGGCCCAGCCCTGCCAGGCAATGAATCACAATCCTGTCGCCGCCCATCAAACGCGTTACCACCGTGGGCCCCACCGTCTCCCAGGCGTCCTCGAAGGCTCGGCCAGGGGCACAAAAATCAGGAATGGGCGCATGCCACCAGTCCAGACCCGCGACATGCGTGCGCTCGCCCAGCGTATCAAGGCCAAGCCAGCGCAACTCCGCGCTCTCATTCAGAGTGAGGATACCCTGACCTCCCCAATTGACGATGGCGGCCAGATCCTGGGCCAGGCCCTGCCCCTTGTCCAATCCGATTGCAGGGCCCAGACCGGCGCCCGGACAACGACAAAGCCCAAGCAGGCCGGCTGTGCCCGGGATCGGCAAGGCATCGATATTCAAGCTCATGGCCGTCAGCCCCGTAAATTGGCGACACTGTAAGTCCAGGCACCACGCCTACATATAAGGTGTCAGCAAGCGAGCAAGGCCGTTACGCAATCGTTTAAGCCAGGGCAAGGTCTGCAGCGCCTGTGCCTCAATCGACCGCGCCGTCCACAGTCGGTGATCGAAAAACCGTTCCAGCTCGCTGGTTGTCCAGGCGTCATAGCACTCAAGATTGCACTCAAAGTTGAGTGACAAGCTGCGCGGGTCCCAGTTCGCGGATCCCACGAAGGCCCATTGTCCATCCACTGTCATCAATTTGGAATGATCGAACACGCCCGGTGCCCGGGAGATACGCACCCCCCGTCGGAGCAAGGGAGCAATCTGGGCCTGCATCGCCCAGTCCACAAAAGGCAGATTGTTCTGCTCCGGCACGATGACATCAACAACGACGCCACGCAGAGCGGCCGTAATCAGACTGTCGGCCAGGCTTTTGTCCGGCAGAAAGTACGGCGTCTGAATGCGTATGTGAAAGCGGGCGAGAGAGACAGCGCCGAGCATGACCTGACGAATCGTGTCATAACGCTCATCCGGACCGTCCGCAATGACACGGCCAAGGACAGCGCCCGGTGTTTCCGGCGCCGGAAACCAATCAGAACCCGAGAGTGATTCGCCACAGGAAAACTGCCAGTCCTCAACGAATACAGCCTGAAGCTCGCTGACCAGTGGACCCTCGACCCGAAAATGAAGGTCTCTGACCGCATGAGCGGGGTTCTCGGCCACGCAGTTGCCCTCGGCGATATTCATGCCACCGACAAAGCCCGTGGCGCCATCAACCACCAGCAACTTGCGATGATTGCGCAAATTGACGAAGGGAAGGGTCCAGGGCCAGCGCGGCGGCATGAATCGGGCAAAGGGGATTCTCTCCCGACGCAGCAAGCCCTCAATGGTGGGCAGAGAATAGCGAAGCCCCACCGCATCAACCAGCACCCGAACCTCCACGCCCCGATCCACGGCGCGTGCCAGCGCATCAACGAAACGCCGCCCAACTCGATCCCGGTTGAAGATATAGGTACTCAAGCCGATGCTGTGTTGAGCCCCTTCGATCGCCGCCAGCATGGCCGGATAGGCTTCATCACCATTCACCAAAGCTGAAACGGCGTTGCCGCCCAACAGAGGTTGCAGGGCCACCTGGCTGGAAAGCCGTGACAGGGGTTGCAAGGCTTCGGGAACAAAGGACTCCAGGGCCTCTGGGCTATAGGCCCCGAGATCGGATTCCCCCTGAACCCGGTTGAGTGGCTCACGCAGGCTGCTGGCGCGGCGACGAATCCGATTGATCCCGAACAGCAGGTAAAGCAGCGACCCCAATACCGGTGCCAGCCAGATCACGCCCACCCAGCCCACCGTCGCCCGATGGTCGCTCTTGTTCAGAATCGCGTGCCCGGAAGCGATCAAGGCCAAAGCCACGGAGAGCAGGCCCGCGATCACGGGCCAGCCGGGCAGCAGATCCTGGAACGACACGGCGCCTCCCTTGCTTCAGCCCCTCATGGAATCAGGCCATCCTGGCCAGTATTTCCTCGTGAACCGCCAAATCCTCATTGGAAAACAGAACAAAACGGACCAGGGTGAGCCCCTCGATCACCGAGCCTTCGGAGACTACCGTTTGCAAGGCGATCCCGGCTGCCTCGCGGACAGGATAGCCGAAGGCACCCGTGGAAATTGCCGGAAAGCCCACACTACCTAACTGGTGCTGACCCGCCTCTTTCAGGGCATTGCGGTAACAGGCCGCAAGCAGTTGATCCGAGGGTTCGTCCACACCGTAAACTGGTCCCAGGCAGTGGATAAGTCGCTGATTGGGTAAGCCGAAAGCATCCGTGCTCACCGCCTGGCCCGGTTCGATCGGCGCCAGGGGCCGACAAGCCTCGTCCAGTTGGGGCCCGGCGGCACGGTGGATGGCACCCGCTACCCCGCCCCCGGTTGTGAGCTGGGCATTGGCGGCATTCACCACCGCATCCAGATCCGACTGTCGAGTGATGTCACCCTGCATCAATTCCAGTCGCAGTTTCCCGAATTGCCGTTCCATATTAGCCTCCTTCCCGGTGGTCCCGGCGCCGGTCTTGTCGCTGTCACCCCGTATAGCGCTGGAACACCAGGGTGGCGTTGGTGCCGCCGAACCCGAAACTGTTGGACATCACCCGATCCAGGCGCTGATTGTCCATGCGTTTGGTCACCACCGGACGGCCATCGGCCTCCGGGTCCAGGTTCTCGATATTGGCGCTGGCGGCAATGAAATCGTTCTGCATCATGAGCAACGAGAAAATGGCCTCATGGGCCCCGGCCGCCCCCAGGGAATGCCCGGTCAGGGACTTGGTTGAGGCCACTGGCGGCATGTCGTCGCCGAAGACCTCGGCCATTGCCTCCAGCTCGGTGATATCCCCCCGCGGCGTGCTGGTGCCGTGGGCGTTGACGTAGTTGATCCCGCCGTCCACGGTGGCCAGGGCCTGACGCATGCAGCGAACCGCGCCCTCGCCGCTGGGCGCCACCATGTCGGCCCCGTCGGAGGTCGCCCCGTAGCCAACCAGCTCCGCCAGAATGGGCGCATTGCGCGCCAGCGCATGTTCCAGTTCCTCCAGAACCAGAATCCCGCCACCGCCGGCAATCACGAAGCCGTCACGGTCCTGATCATAGGGCCGCGAGGCCTTCTCCGGGGTGTCATTGTATTTGGAGGACAGCGCACCCATGCCGTCGAACATCATGCTCATGCTCCAGTGCTCATCCTCGCCACCGCCGGCAAACACCACATCCTGCTTGCCCAACTGAATTTGCTCCATGGCATTGCCAATGCAGTGGGCACTGGTGGCGCAGGCGGAGGAAATGGAGTAATTGATGCCCTTTATGCCGAAAGCGGTTGCCAGGCAGGCCGAGGTGGTACTGCTCATCGCCTTGGGCACGGTAAAACTGCCCACCTTGCGAATACCCCGCTCCCGCAGATTATCCGCCGCCTTGACCAGATGACCCACGGAACCCCCGCCGGAGCCGGTTACCAGACCAATGCGCTCATCGGAGAGGTTCTCCGGGTCCAGGCCCGCAGCCCGTGCCGCATCTTCCATGGCGACGTAGGAATAGGCAGCCGCATCACCCATGAAGCGCATGGGTTTGCGCGGCACCCTTTCAGCGAGCTCAATCTCGGGGCGCGCGGATACCCGACTGCGCAGTCCCAGCCGCTCATATTCCTCGTTATACCGGATTCCGGAGCGACCAGTCCGCAATGAATCAGTCACCGTCTCCGGGTCATTGCCCAGGCAGGACACGACGCCCATGCCGGTCACGACCACCCGCCTCTGCATCAGCTCTCTCCCGTGATTGTTATGTAAATGGGCCATGATAACGCTGAATACCCCCTTCTGTGCACTCCTGTCCGACGGATTGACGCCGATGGGCTCCATGGTTCACTTTGAACACAGAAGCAACACGGCGAGGAGAGACGGCATGAGCGCAAGCCCCATACCCAGCAGCAGCGGTCATATGGATGTGCTTGATCCCCAGGACGGCAGTCTGGTCGAGCGCATCGAGCGCTATGACGCCCGCGGCATGCAGCAGGCCATCGACAGGGCCGATGCCGCCCTCTCCAGGGCCCGCCGGATGCCCGTCCATGAACGCATGCGGGTGCTCTACGATGCCTCCGACTATGTGGACCGCCACCGCCAGGCCTTTGCCGACATCCTTGCCCGGGAAGGGGTCAAGACCATCAATGAAGCCCGGGCCGAGGTGGCGCGGGCAGTGATGACCCTGCGTCTGTCGGCCGAGGAGACCCGACGGATCGTCGGCAACACCATCGCCTTCGACCAGCGCCCGGGCAGTGAAAACCGCTTCGGTTACTCCCGGCGCATCCCGGTGGGCCTGATTGGGGCCATCACCCCTTTCAATGACCCGCTGAATCTGGTGGCTCACAAGGTGGGCCCGGCGATTGCCGGTGGCAATGCGGTGATCGTCAAACCCCATGAGGCTACGCCGCTCTCGGCCATCAAGCTGCTGGAAGCTTTCCATGAGGCGGGTATCGAGGAAGGTATCCTGCAGGTGATTCCCGGTTACGGGCGCGATGCCGGCGACGCCCTGGTCACCGACGACCGGGTGCGCATGATCTCCTTCACCGGCGGCCGGGAGACCGGGGAACGCATCATGCAGCGGGCCGGATTGAAGAAATTCGGCATGGAGCTGGGCAGCAACTCCCCCACCCTCATCATGGACGATGCCGATCTGGAACAGGCCATACCGGCAGTGGTCGGCGGGGCCATTGCCGCCGCCGGTCAGAATTGCCTTCATGTCCAGCGCCTGCTCCTCCATGAAAGGATCTACGACGAAGCTCGGGATCGCTTTATCGCAGGCATGAAGGGCATCCGCTACGGCGACAAATACTCCGAGGATATGGACATGGGCCCCCTCATCGATGAAGCCGCCGCCGACAGGGTCGAAGCTGCCGTCGAGCAAGCGATCGCCGATGGTGCTCGCTGCCTGGTCGGCAATGAGCGCGATGGCAACTTTTTCGCCCCCACCGTCCTCGAGCAGGTGCCGGACAACCACCCCATGGTCAAAGACGAGATTTTCGGGCCCGTGACTTCCCTGCACCGTTTCAGCGACGAGGACGAGGCCATCGAGATCGCAAACAATGTGGATTACGGATTGCATGCCGGTGTGTTTACACGTGACGTGGATGCCGCCTTCCGTATCGCTGACGCCCTGGAGTGCGGCGGTGTGATGATCAACGACAGCAGCGACTACCGACTGGATGCGGCGCCCTTCGGCGGGGTCAAGGGTTCCGGCATCGGCCGCGAGGGTGTTGGCTATGTTCTCAATGAAATGACCGAGCCCAAGGTCTACTGCTTCAATATCCGTTTCCCCCACGGCTGGACCTGAGGAGAAAGACGGCATGGCGATCAAGGCAGAACGGACAGACCGAACCGGCCTGGAACGTGTGCGTAGCGACCGGGTGGCCAGCCTGGTGCAATCCGATATTCGAGCCATGACCCAGCGCTGCCTTGAGCTCGACGGCGTCAATCTGGGCCAGGGGATATGCGACACCCCGCCCCCGGAACTACTGGCCGGGGCAGTGGCACCGGCCATTGAGCGCGGGGACAATCGCTACACTCGCTATGACGGCATCGGACGGCTACGCCATGCCCTCGCCGATCGTCTGCAACGCCACAATGGCCTCGATGTGGACCCGGACGGTGAGATTGTGGTGACCATCGGCAGCACCGGTGCCTTCGCAACCACCGTGATGGCCCTGTGCAACCCGGGTGACGCCATCATTCTGCTGGAGCCCTATTACGGCTACCATCTCAATACCGCCCGCGTGGCCGGTCTGGAAACTCGCCTGGTGGGTTTGCGGCCGGATGATTTCTCCTTGGACATGGCTGCCCTGGAAGAAGCGGCAAAGGGTGCCCGCGCACTGGTTCTCAATACCCCGGGCAATCCTTCTGGCCGGGTATTCAAGCGCCGGGAACTGGAGCAGCTCGGCGAGCTCTGCCAGCGCCACGATCTGCTCTGCATCACGGATGAGATCTACGAGTATTTCCTATTTGACGGCCACCGGCATATCAGCCCGGCCACCCTGCCCTCGCTTCGGGACCGAACGGTAACCATCTCCGGCTATTCCAAGACCTACAGCATCACGGGCTGGCGAATCGGCTTTCTCACCGCACCCCGGGACATGGCTCAGGCCATCGGTCTGGTCAATGACCTTTACTATGTCTGCGCCCCATCTCCGCTGCAGGCGGCGGTGGCCGAGACTATCAAGGCTCTGGGTGATGACTACTATCAGGGCCTGGCCCATGACTTTCAGCTCAAGCGGGATGATTTCTGTGGAGTGCTCAAGGACATCGGTCTCACCCCAAGAATCCCGGAGGGTGCCTACTATGTCCTGGCCGATGTCACGCCACTGGGCAAGTCGAGCAGTCAGGCCGCCGCCATGGAGATCCTGGAACAGGCAGGTGTGGCAAGCGTCCCCGGCAGCGCCTTCTTCTCCGGTGACGAGGGCGAGTCGGTGGTCCGCTTCTGCTTCGGGAAATCCGACCAGACCCTCCATGCCGCCCAGGAACGGCTTCTGCGTTGGGGGCGGGCCGGGGCCTGAGCCGCATTCGCAGCCCGAATCGCGAATGAATTCGCTCCTACCGTCGCTTCGTCTGCCGTAGGAGCGAATTCATTCGCGATTCAACCGTCGGCGCGGCCTCAGCCTCCGCCTGAACCCACCTCCCGCCCCCGCCAACGAACAACGGCATAACGGGAGTAGCGGGCATTCACCCACAGGCCAAGCAAGATCACGGCACTGCCCAGTGCCAGGCGCAGCAGGTCCGCATCACGATTCCAGATAAGGATGTTGACCAGAAGACCGGCGGGAATAAGGACATTGTTCATGACCGCCAGGGTGCCCCCATCCACCAGACAAGCGCCCCGATTCCAGAGAAACAGTCCCAGGCCCGAGGCCGCCATGCCCAACCAGGCAATAACCCCCCACTGCAGGCCCGTCTCCGGCAACTGACTGGCGTCACCGAAAATCAGAAAGGCCGGAGCCGAGACCAGGGTGCCGCCGAGAAAGAAAAGGCCAAAGAATCGCCAACTGGGCAGACTGGGGTGATAGTGGCCAAGCAGATGCTTGTAACCCACCTGCCCCAGGGCAAAGGCAAGATTCGCGGTCTGAATGAGCACAAAGCCGAGAAGATAATCGCTACTGATGCCATCGAAACGGATCAGTACTGCCCCGCCGACCGCCAATAGTGCTGCCGCCAGGCCTATCGGCGCGAACCGCCGATGCAGGGCATCATCGGCCAGTGCCACATAGAGCGGCGTGGTCACCGTGAAGAGAAGAATCTCCGGAACGGTGAGATAGGCAAACGAACGGTAGAGGCACAGGTAGGTCAGACCGAACTGCATCATGCCCACCGCGACAACCCCCATCAGCAGGCCAGCGGGCAGACCGCGCAGACGAGTCAGGGGCAGGAACAGCAGGAGGGCAAGGCCCACCCGGCTGAGCACGGCAAAATCACTGTCCACCTGCCCGGCCAGATAGACATCGATCAGACTGAAGGAAAAGGCCCAGAGAACCGTGACGAAGGCCAGATAGGCCATATTCGATCAACTCGCCTTGGGCTTACCGGCAATGTCGTTGTCGTTGTAGAAATCCAGGTCCTCGAACTGACCCAGCAAGGCGGTACTGATATTGGCCAAATGGGCCACGACTCGTTTGTAATGACGGGCCAGCAGGGAATAGGCCACCGCCTCATGGACCTGAATCTGCTCTTCATCCCGGAACAGACCCATGATGATCTCATCGCAACGCCCACGGATACTCTTGGCTTTCTCTATGGCCTCCGAGGCCGGACCTTCATCCGAGTCCCGACAGGCGGCCGAAACCAGCTTGAAGATCACCACCGTCTCCTCGGCAATCTGATCAAGCGCCTGGCGATAACGTGCTTCGGTAAAGTCTTCGTTATAGAACTGGCCAACTTCAAATACGTTCTTGCAATAATCGCCAATGCGTTCAGCATCCTTGGCCACACTCATCAGGGCCAGGCAAACCGGCACGTCGTAACCCGGATTGACCGTCAGATACCGCAATACCTTGCGGCGGATGGAGCGCTCCAATTCATTGATGGCCCGGTCACGCTCGTAGATGCTCTCGCTCACTGCCTGGGCCGGAACCTTGCTATGCAGCACCTCATTGGCACGCTCAAACATCCAGACACCATGCTCCAGCATCTCCCCCAGTTCGGAGAAGGCGTTGTCGATGGTGGATCCGTGAGCCAGGGCGTTCAGAATTTCACGAAACATGGAGCTCTCCACTCAGATGCCAGACTAGCCGTTGCCACGGCTAGTGGATGACCAGCAATTCCGTCAGTGCAATACCGGCAATAGGTATTGCCAAGAATATCAGGAACAGGAAGAAAAACGCATATCTGGGCGACTTTCCGGCAATCCGCCCATACCAGTTGGCAATACGCATGGGCACGATCCGCAGGGGATACCAGATAGCGGTGCCGATCAGATTGAACAGTACGTGGACCAGGGCCACCGTCACCGCCGCGGAGACCGGGTTGGCGGTCGCGGCGAGCACACTGGTGACGGTGGTCCCGAGATTGGAGCCCATCATGAAGGGCAGCAGGCGTTTCATGGGCACCACCCCGGCACCGGCCAGGGGCACCATCAGGCTCGTGGTAATGGTGCTGGACTGAACCATGACCGTGGATACCGCGCCGATGCCGTAGCTGCGAAGGTCATTACGGAAGAAATAGGTCCGGAACAGGCCATCCATATGGCGTAGCAAGGCGCCGCGCAGGTTCTTGACCATGAAAACCAGGCCAATGAACATCAAAAGCAAGCCGAGACCGGCCACGAACAGGCCCTGGGCCATCTCATTGGGCATCAGGGTCGCGCCCAGCCAATTGCTCCCATCCACCAGGGGCCGGGTAATCACCCGAACCGGACTGTTCGGATTGGCGACAGGCTCCATGCCGATCAGATCCGCCAGACTGGCCGCGGCACGGGTAATGAAACCCCGCCCGCTTTCGTGAAACAGCCCCGTGATCCATTCCAGAGGGAACAGCACTGCCACGGTGAGCAGATTGAAGAGATCATGAATCAGGGCGGCGGTAAATGATCGCCGGAAGGTGCTGCGAATGCGCAGATTGGCCAGGGCCACGATTACCGCGGTCACCGAGGTGCCGATATTCGCGCCCATGATGGCGAAAACCGCCGTGCCCAGGGTCATCTCCCCTGTCGCTACCAATGTCACGATCAAGGCGGTGGTAAAGGAAGAGCTCTGGACGATGGCGGTGACGATCACCGCTCCCATCAGGGCAATGAAGGGATTCTGCCCGTAGGCAAAGGCCCGGGTCAGCCAATCACTCTCCTGGCCAAAGGTCCCGAGGCCGGAACCCATGATATTGAGCGCGGAGAGAAAGAGGTACAGACAAAGGCCGGCGTAGATGCCACGCAGCCAGGCTGGAACCTCCGGCGGATGCCCACGGCGACGCAGGGCGGGGTTATGGGTTTGGACCATAAATCAACACCAGAATGGCACGAGGCCAGGTTGTTCTTTCGGGAACAGACTGGATATCGATTCGGCCCGACCCCCGCCGCCCTGTGAGCGCCGACCGCAACCGATTTCGGGGTGAACCGTACCCAAGGCCGTCACATTTCGCAAGGATTATTTCAGCCCTGTAAACCAAGCTTCATTGCCCCGTAACATACCGTTAACCTATGGGCTCTCTAACCCAAATACCGGCACACCCCTTTTCACTCAGTCATACACCCGACGCAACCAGGCCCACACGGCCCGCAACCCCTGGGCCTCACCCCCGGCCGGCCGGCCTGGACGATCCGACAGATTCCAGGCGTAGATATCGAGATGCATCCAGTCCCGGTCCGCGGCAACGAAATGATCCAGGAACAGGGCGGCCGTCAGGCTCCCCCCCTGGGGCGTGGTGCCGGTATTGGACAGGTCCGCCAGCGCGGGTTGAATCTGACGTTTATAGGGTTTGTAGAGCGGCATGTGCCACAGGGGGTCTTCCTCCGAGAAACTCAGGTCCTGCAGTTGCCGCAGGGCGGCCTGGTCACGCCCATACACCGGCGGCAGATCCTCACCCAAGGCCACCCGGGCCGCGCCGGTCAGGGTGGCGAAATCGATCACCCGTTCGGCACCTTCCTCGCAGGCCAGGCTCAAGGCATCGGAGAGAATGACCCGCCCTTCCGCATCCGTGTTGCCGATTTCCACCGTGGTGCCATTCCGGGTGCGGATGATATCCGACGGACGATAGGCGTTGCCGGCAATGGCGTTTTCAACTGCCGGCACGTACACCCGCAGATGTACCTTGAGACCCAGGCTCATGATGATCTCGGCGAGGCCAATGACATGGGCGGCACCCCCCATGTCCTTTTTCATCAGCACCATGCCGGCGCCGGGCTTGATATTCAGCCCCCCGGAGTCAAAGACCACGCCCTTGCCCACCAGGGCCAGGCTGGGATGGTCGGGGTTGCCCCAACTCAACCTGGCCAGGCGCGGTCCCCGGCTGGCCGCCTGGCCCACGGCATGGACGGCGGGAAATTCCCTCTTGAGCTCTTCACCCTCATAGCAGTAGTAATCGGCATTGAATCGCTCGGCCAGCGACTCAAGTGCTCCGGCCAGTTCCTCGGGGCCCAGATCGATCGCCGGGGTATTGACCAGATCCCGAACCCGGGACGCGGCACCGGCCAGCACCTCGGCCTGCTGCCGCCATTCCGGCTTGACCGTCAGACGTGCCTGAGGCGCCGGCATGGATTTGTAGCGATCAAATCGATAGGCACCCAACAACCAGCCCACGCTGGCGCGGATGCCCTCCTCGTCCGACCAATCCCCCGCCAGGTGATAGTCGCCGGCCGGCAATTGCCCCGGCAGACTTGCCAGCGCCCAGATGCGCTCATGCTCCTCGTGACCGACGAGCACGGAGCTCACGCCACCCTGGCCGTCCGGGACCAGGAGATGTCGCCCGGCCTCACCCTCGAAGCCACTCGCCCTGGCCCAATCACGAATGTCGGCATCAGCCTGTTCCAGCCAGGTTTCGAAATCGTCCCGGGTAACCGGATGGATTGGAGTGGTGCCAGTGGCGGACTCGGTCAACATGCCTGTCTCCTGTGGGTGATTTGCAGGCGCAACAGAATATCATCGCCGCCCGGCTTCTGTGTGTCCCAGAAGCGTAACGGGCAGCATTCACGGGCGTCCCCCACCTAACGCACCAAGAACTGGCTGGGGGGAAACCATGTCACAGCGCAAGCGCCGCTTCTGGCTGGGAGGCAAACGCAAGCCGGATCAGGATCGTTTTTTTCGCGATGCACTGGATTCTCGACTCTGGCGCGAAGGTGACGAATCGGACTGGCAGGCTGCCTGGTACACCGGGATGCCAAAGCCGGCGGTCTTCCGGCAGGCAAGCGCCGGGCACCGCATCAACCACATTCCGGGCAATAACAGTCTCACCATAAAAAGCCGCCTGCATCAGACCCTGGCTGCCACCCGATCCCGCATGCTGGCTCGATACGGGCCGGATCATGACTTTGTAAAGCGCCTCAACTTCTTTCCACATACCTTTGATATGCCGAGGGATTATCATGCATTTCAGCAGGCAGCGTGTGACCAGCCCGAGCGCCGCTGGATCCTCAAGCCCAAGAACTCCTCCCGAGGCCGCGGCATCAGCGTGGTCAAGGACCCGGCCCTGGTGCCCGGCGGCGAGGACTGGATGGTCCAGTCCTATCTGGACCGGCCCCATATCATGCGGGGGCGCAAATATGTTCTCCGGCTGTATGTACTGGTAACCAGTGTCGATCCGCTGCGGGTCTATCTGTACGAGGAAGGCTTCGCCAAACTGGCTTCCCTCCCCTGGAGTCTGGATGACCTGGACAACCCCTGGGTCCACCTCACCAACCCAGATGTCAATGCCCTCAATGCCGATGCCGACGAACCGGTGGTCTTCGTCAACATGGCCGGCTACCGGGAATGGCTCCGAGAACAGGGGGCGGAGCCGGAGCCATTGTTTGAACGCATACGAGATCTGGTCACCCTGACCCTTATCGCCTCGCGGGAACATTTTCTGCGCCAACTGCGGCTGCGGGGCGCTGACCCAGCGGCCTGCTATGAACTCCTGGGCCTTGATTGCCTGGTGGATGAGGAACTCAAACCCTGGATACTGGAGTGCAATCTGAGCCCATCCATGGAAGTTGCCGCCGCACCCAAGGATGGGGGCGACACCGAAGAGGCAATCAAACGGCAAGTGATTCAGGACATGGTCAATCTGATCGGCCTCAATGAGCAGGACTTCCCGCCCCGTTCCTCTCAACCGGACCCGCTGACCGCGGCCGAGGAAGACATGGAACGGGAGACGGCCGCTGCCGGGGGCTTCCAGCGACTGATGCCCAATGCCCAGGGCGAGCAATACCTGCCCTACTTCCCCATGCCCCGTCTTGCCGATCAGGTATTGGCTGAACGTCTGGCGGCAAGCCCCCCGGATTCGCCGGCCATCCCCCCCGCACAGGCCACCGAAGTCATCGACGATGGCAAGCTATACCTCTGTGATGCGCACACGCAGCGTATTCGACAACCCAATGAGACTGCCAGCCTGGTCTGGCTCCTGGCCGGCGAGGGACACGGGCCCGACGAGATCGCAAAGCAACTGGCGGAGCAGTGTGAACAGCCCACCCCCGGCCTGCGCCAGCAGATTCGTCATGACGTCTGGCACATCCTGGCGGACTGGTGCGATGAGCGATTGCTTGCCCACAGCGCAGAGACGGCCCCAGCCGCGCCGGAAGCCGAGAGCGGCCCGCTACAGGCAAGAACACTGACCCTGGCCGGGCGCAACATCACGGTCCAGAGCGCGGACAGACCGGTCATCCACCGTATCGAAGCCTCTCTCGGCAACTGGCTACATGATGGCCCGGGCGCGGGCCCCGTTCTGACCGTGGCTCAAACACCGGGGGCCTATGAGCTTCTGGAAGATGGCCGACACATTGACGGGGAACTGTCACTGGCAGAAGTTATCCCGACACTGATCGAGGCCTTGCTCAGGCTGGCTACCGATGACAGTCAACTGCTGCTGGACGGCCTGGTCATCCGAACCGACGACGGCCACGGGGTGCTGGTGCTCCACGACCAGCCCGGCGGGTTTGCCGGCCTGGCCACGGACTTGGCCCTCGCCCGCGGGCTCAGCCTGGGACACGGCCTGCTGATCGACGAACAGGGTCAATGTCACGCACTGGGACTACCGGCGCGGCTGCCTGAAAGCCGGGCACAGCGCCCCCATCTCCATCAAAGCGGCAGCGGCGAAATCTGCGCCTATGACGCCGGCGCCGCCGCTGACAACGCCGGCCCGCTCGATATTGAAGCGGTCCTGATTCCCACGGAAAGCGCCAGCAAGGCCCAGAGAGAACGGGTTTTGTTCCTCGAGCGGGCCATGAAGGGAGAGTTGCGGGCGCCCGGCCTGACCAGCCGTGAAGCGACGAACCGTCTGGTCAGTTGGTTAAAACAGCGGCAGGTGAAAACCCTGCATCCCGACCAGATCAGCGATGCCGTCGAGCAACTGCTGTTGCCGGCCAAAAAATCCCAAGACAGTGGCGTAACAGCCGCCTGCGCTGATCGTCCCAATCACTGAACCTATCTACGACACCAAAGGAGGGGTAGCATGCCTCAACCCACATCCACAAACGACCCGGCCCTTGAGGGAGTGAAATTCCACTCCCATTGGTTGCTACGCATCGCCTGGGGCAGTGTCTTTATCTACATGGGCATCGACAAGTTCATGGGCGGTGGCCTGCAGGAGTTTGCCACCGCCATGGAGCTACCTGTGTTCGCCGCCTTCCTGGTGGCCTTGGCCGAGATCGCTGCGGGGCTGTTGGTCCTGCTTGGGCCATTCACTAGCGGCTGGATCACGCGGCTGGGTGCATTGGCAGCCATCCCGGTGCTTCTGGGTGCCATATTCATCGCCCATTGGGGGCAATGGCATTTCATGGCAACACCGGATTTCCCCATGGGCGGCATGATGTTCCAGGCCACCCTGCTCTTCCTCGGCATTTATTTGCTGATTCGGGGGAATGACATCTGATGGCGTTTTGCTATCAGGATCAAGACTAGGAGGAATCCATGTCCGATGAGGAACTTGAAAAAAATCAATTGCTGAAAAGCCTGTCACGCGGCGTTGCCTACGTGGCGCCCGCACTTGCCATCGTCGCCGGCGGCGCAACCGTGCATGCCATCAGCTCCGACGTGGTCACGGACCGCGGTTATCTGATGGCCGCGGCTGGCGAGGCCGAGGCAGAGGGCGAGGCCATGCCTGAAGCAGAAGGTGAAGGTGAAGCAGAGGCTGAGGCTGAGGCTGAGGCTGAGGCAGAAGCTGAGGCAGAAGCTGAGGCAGAAGCTGAGGCAGAAGCTGAGGCAGAAGCTGAGGCAGAGGCAGAAGCAGAGGCAGAAGCAGAGGCAGAAGCAGAGGCAGAAGCAGAGGCAGAAGCAGAGGCAGAAGCAGAGGCAGAGAGCGAAGGCGAAGGTTCTTACTAATCGCCTTTCAGGCCCCGAAAGTAAGCCACCGCTGACCCGCTGGCCCGCGGGCCAGCGGTGGCTACTTACTGCTCCCTCGATTAGACCACCGTGTCAGCGACCAAGCTCGGTCGGCAGCGGCGGCTGCTCCCGGGGCACATCATCCTCCCAGGACTCAAGCTGATCGAGGATTTCCTCGATGGCGCTTTCCAGCTGGCTGTCACGGCCCTGGTTGGCGGCCACCGGATCCAGCTCCACATGGATATCCGGGGCGACGCCCTCGTTCTCCACCGACCAATTGTTGTCCCGGTCGATGAAGCGGAAATGGGGCACGGTCATGAAGCCGCCATCCACCAGTGGTGGATTGCGGGATATCCCGATCAGACCACCCCAGGTCCGGGTCCCCAGCAACTTGCCGATACCCAGCTCACGGAAGGAGTACGGCAGGAAATCACCGCCGGAACCCGCATCCTGATCGATCATCATGATCTTGGGTCCATGCAGTGCGCCCATGGGCGTACGGCTCATCTCGGCATCACGGTAGGCCCAGTTGGCCAGATGCTCGCGGCCAAGGACTTCGGTGATGTAGTTGGCGGCCTGACCGCCTCCGTTCGCCCGCTCGTCAATGATCAGGGCCTCGCGATCAAGCTGGGCGTAGAACATCCGGTTGAAGTAGCGATAACCGGCACCGGCGGTATTGGGCAGGTAGATATAACCCACCCGACCGTCAGTGGCTTCCTCCACACCCCGCCGATTGTCCTCGACCCAGCCCCAGAGCCGAAGCTGGTTCTCGGAACCGACCGGCCGGATCTCCAGGTCTCGACTGTTGCGACCGGTGGCGTCGGGGCCGACGGTCAAGACGATCTGCTCATTCACTGTGTTCTGCAGGTGCTTGAAGAGATTATCGTCTGCATTGATGTCCCGGCCATTGATGGCAAGGATGTATTCACCCTCCCGGGCCTTGTTGCCGGGAACCGCCAGGGGGCCTTCCAGGAAGGGGTTCCAGGATTCGCCGGAATAGATCCGATCAATCCGGTAGCGGCCCTGATCAATACTCAGGTTTGCACCCAATAGGCCTGTACTGGGACCCGAGGCCCGGTGGACGTCACCGCCGCCTACCCGGTTATGGCCCGCATGCAGCTCGGCAATCATCTCCACCAGAACATCGTTGAGGTCTTCCCGTCGGCCCACATGGTCCACCATCGGCCGATACTGCTCGTAAACCGCATCCCAGTCCGCGCCGTGGAGATTGGAGGCATAAAAGAAGTCCCGCTGCATGCGCCAGGCTTCATCGAAGATCTGTGCCCACTCCTTGCGCGGATCCACATGCATGCGCAGATCGCCGAGATCCAGACTCTCCGGCTGAATCTCGCGGCCAATTTCCGCCACGGCCAGTGAACCATTCAGCATCCGCAGCAGCATGTGACCACCCCGGGCGGTTATTTCAAAATCAAGCAGGCCCGAGAGCATGGTTTGCTCTTCCCGCTGCTCGAAGTCAAATCGCTGCAAACGGTTCTCGAGCATGGGCGAGGAGCCTGGCGGCTCGCGAGTGGCCCCGGGCTGGACCCGGCGCATGTAGAACAGGCTGCCGTCTTCGGATACCTGCAGGGAGCCATAATTGCCCTCGGGCACATTCAGGGCGACGGTGCGACGAAGCAGCCCCTCGAAATCAATTCGGGTTTCCACTGAATCGCCGTCGTTATTATTGCCCTCATCCATTTCCTCATCGCCACTACCGGGCAACAGAGGCGACGGCTCGTCGGCACGCAACACAATGGCGTAGATGCCGGCCCGATAGGGACGCTCCTGACTGGTCATGTCCAGACCGAATTGCCGGGGGCCGGTGTTGGTGGAGGCGGCAAAGTAAAGATGCTTGCCATCCCGGCTGAAGACGGGCGAGGCGGTGTCGGCCATGCCGTCACTGATCAGATGGCTTTCACGCCGATCAAAGTCATAGACCTTGAGATCACGATAGAAGTTGGCCTTGAACTTGGTATAGGCCAGCCAGCGACCATCGGGGGAAAGGGCAACATCGATGGGCCCTTCCCGCGGCGCGGTATCCACATGGCGAATACGGCCACGATTAAGCTCGATATAGTGAATGCCCTGGCGGTTATCGGTGAAAATGATCCGCCCGTTCTCGGCATCCCAGGTCTCAAGTTGATAGAAGTCCGACCCCAGCTCAAAACGCTGACGGTCACCCAGGCCCCGCTGATCACTCACCACCAGGGTTTGCCCTTCCAGGGACTCCTCGATCCAGGCAAGCTGGTCTCCCTTGGGCGACCAAATTGCGGTGTACTCTCTTTGCCCATCCGTGCGCGTCAAGTTGCGGGTGGAGCCTTCTTTTACCGGCACCGTGAACACTTCGCCACGCGCGGTGATGATGGCGCGCTTGGCGCTGGGCGATATGCCCACGTGCTGGATATTCCCTCGAACATCGCGCCAGTCAGCGCGTTGCTGCGGCAGATCCGGATTGATACTGATATCAATTCGCTCGACCTGACCATTAGTCAGGTCGAGCTGATAAAGATACCCGCCCGCCTCATAGACCACATCCGAGCCATTAGTGCTGACCCAGCGGATGTCCCAGGTTTCCTGATTGGTGACCCGCTCTACCTCGCCACTCTGTTCGTCGAAGCGGAACAGATTGAAGAGCTTGTCATCGCGATCGGAGAGGAAATAAACCTGATTATCAATCCACAGGGGATTGATGTCATTGACACGCTTGCCTTCGATGTCGACAACCTCATCGGCCTCCACATCGAGAATACGGATGGATGGCGTGGTACCCCCCCGATAGCCCTTCCAGCCGGCGCTGCCACCATAGAGCCCATTATAGGCCGGGCCGAAATCGATATAGGCAAGCCGACGGCCTTCCTCATCCCATTGACCACGGAAGAAGCGGGCATCCATCTGCTTGACAGGCGCGCCGCCTTCGCGAGAGACATGGAACAACTGCAGGGAGCGGCCATGATCAGTCTCCCGGCGAGAGGCAAAGGCCACGGACTCGCCATCGGCACTCCAGCCCACCGGGGTGTCATTACCCGGGTGCCAGGTGAGGCGCTTGGGTTGGCCACCGTCCACGGCGATCACATAGACATCGGTATTGCCTTCATAGGCAGCCGAATAGGCAATCCATCGGCCGTCCGGGGAGAAGTGGGGATTATTCTCTTCGGCGTCGTCCGCTGTGAGACGCCGGGGCTTACTGCCATCCCGCTCGCTGACCCAGATATCACCGGCATAGACGAAGGCCAGGTGCTCATCCGACACCGCCGGCTGACGCAGCAGGCGGGTGGAATCGGCCAGCGCGGCCAAGGGAAGCGCCAGGGCCATCAAAAGGGTCAGGGAAAGCAGGACCAATCGCTGAGAGACTTTCATACACGAACATCCTTGCGGCTGAGATGAGGCAGACGAATCTACCGCAGACCGCGACCCCCTGCCAGTACCCTTTACCCTGCCGGGCGGAAAAACGCTGACATGGGTCAATTTGCCCCTTGATGGATTCAAGGATAATGCCCCTCCGACCGTTACAGTGACTGTCACCCGCAACTCAACAGACATGGACCTGCTGATGCGACTCCTGCCAAGCGGCACCAGTATTCGCCTCCTCCTCCGCCTTGCCGTCGGCCTGATGGCCGGGCTGCTTCTGGCCATGGTGGCCTGGCAGGCAGCGGTGATCTATCTGCCGCAGTACCAGCAGGCCCGGCAACTCGAGCAAACCAGCGCCGCCCTCGATCAGCTGCTGAGCGCTGCCGATGCCCAGCGGCAGGAGCGGGACCAGATCCATGCTTGGCTGGCCGGACTCCACCTTGGCGCTAGCGAACGAGGGCAATTGAGCGAGGCAAGCGAAAGGCAGTTGGATCAGGCCCTGACCCTGGTCGAAGCCCTGCTGGCCACAGAGGCCCGGTCCCCTGTCCAGGCCCCGCTTGAGCAAGTAAAGGAAGCCGCGCAAGTACTTGCCGACCTGCGCGACCGCCTGGATCAGGGTCGCGAGGTGAGCCCGGCGCAGTGGATGGCGGCCAGTAGTGAATTGCTCCAGGCACAGGATGGGCTGGCCGAAAGCCTGATGGCGCGGGTTGGTGGTGGTGGCTCAGTCCTGGTCAATAGCCTGCGTCAACAACAGGCCCTGTCTCGGGCAGCCGAGGACATCAGCCGGGAACGGGCCTTGATGGCCCGGTCGCTATTGGAAGAAGACCTCGATCTCGCAGCTGACCCCGTGCGCAACGGTATGGGCGCCCTGCAGATCGGTCTGGATAGCCTGATGGATGAGCAGGCCCTCGCCCCGCGCATGAATTTCAATTCCTTCGCTCTCTTCCTCGCTGACCGGGAGCACGCCAGCCACAGCGAGCGCATTCGCCTCGCAGAACAGGCGCTGGTGTCTATCCTCGACGATCATGGTGCCCTCCGAGAGTCGCTCCGTGACGGTACCCGGGACAACATCCTCGTGGAACAATGGCTGGACAGCGGTGAGCAGGCCCTGACAGGAATGCGGGATCTCAGCGCCGCCATTGCCGCCCTCGGCAATAGCCGTATCGCCGACCTTCGTCGGGACGGTCTCTGGTCCATATGGACGGTGGTCTTGATGCTGCTGGCAGGGCTGGCGCTCAGCGGCTTTGCCCTGTGGACCGTGGAAGGCATTGGCCGGCGAATTCAGTCCCTGTCGGAAACCATGGATGAGGCCGCCCGTCATCATGATCTGACCCTGCGGGCCGAGGTTTGCGGCGGCCGAGAGCTGCAAGCCCTGGCACAAGCCTTCAATACCATGCAGGCGCGTTTTGAAGGCATTATTGCCGATATATCCCGGGCCGCGGAGGCAGCCTCCCAGGAGATGGCTCAGGTCCTGGACACGGCCAAATCGGTGGAGCGTGGCGCCGAGACACAGGACCGGGACCTGGAGCAACTGGCCGCTGCCATGGAAGAGATGGCCACCGCCGTGGAGCATGTCGCCGAGCACACCGGTACGACCGCCGAGGCAGCTCGGGATGCCGACCAGACCGCCCGGGATGGCCGCCAGATCGTCGGTGAAGCCGTGGCCGTGATCCGCGGCCTGCACCAGGAAAGCCACCAGATCACCAAGGTTGTCGAGGTGATCAACGAAATCGCCCTGCAAACCAATATGCTCTCCCTGAATGCCAGCGTAGAAGCGGCTCGGGCCAAGGAACATGGCAAGGGCTTTGCGGTGGTTGCCGAAGAAGTCCGCCGTCTGGCAGTCAAGACGCGGGAGGCCACCGCCCAGGTGCAAAAACTGCTGGGCCAGTTTCAGGAGCATGCGAACGACGCCCTGGAGGCCATGGCTGGACAGGAATCAGTAACAGACGACGACCGTGACCAGGATGGACATAATGCCGATGCGGCCCTGGAAAAAATCGTCAAGGCGGTCAATGCCATCCGCGACCTGAGCAGCCAGGTGGCCATGGCGGCCGACGAACAATCCCAGGCAGCGGCGGACATGAATCAACGGATCAACAGCATCTCATCGGTCTCCCAGGACACCAGTCAGGCGGCCCACCGCTCCGCTCAATCCGTGGATCGAATGGAACAGACACTCACTCACCTGAATGAGACAACCCGGGTGTTTCGCATCAAACATTAGAGAAACTGTGGTCCCCGCGACTCCACCTCGTACAGTACCCGGTTGGCCAGAGACACAGCTTCTTCCCGGGGAATAAAGGGAATCCGTCGTGGCCCGTCTGCCAGCCACAACTCCAGCTCCACCAATCCGGCACGGCGCTGAAAGGGATTGCTCTTCACCCGCAGGTGCTGAACCCGGTGCATGGCAAAGGCTTCATCATGCCGCCCCAGAAAGCCGCTGCTGATGAACAGGTAGCCCTGGTCCTCGGCCCAGCGCCAGCGGTGATGGCGCAACTGCACCGCCAGGCCGGTCAACAACACGATAATGACGACCGGCACTGATGCCGCCACAATCACCCCCCAGGGTTCCGAACCCAGACGCAGCATCAGAAAAAACAGGCCCACCAGGAGCAGAAGCTGGATTCGCGGCCGCCAGAATGCCTTGAAGCGTGGGTCCACGCCCTGCATGTGCGACGGCCAGCGACAGCACGGATCAATGGCAAGCATCAGATCCCGAGATGCCGGCCGGGCAACGCCCGGAATCACCATGGCGCTGCTGGACTCCCCGCCCTCCACAGTGTCGCCCGCACTCGCCTGGTGACCTTTGAGATAACACTGCCCCAATAACCGCCCCACCGCCGACTCGACCCGCGACAACGCCTGCAGCTTTTCCAGCCGCAGGCTCCGTTCCCGGGTCTCGAACAGACCGTGACGCGCCCGCAGCCGATCAGGCGCGAGAAACAACTGGTAGGCGTGGTAGCGAACCGTCGAGGCCACACCGGCGGCCAGAAAAAGCAGCGCCAGAATCAATGCAAGCCCGGCCGGCAGCATCACCCCCCAGCTCAGGCCGAGCTCGCCGGCCAGCCCCCCGTCAAAGCGATTGAGCCAGTCACCCACCCGCTCATTGATCCTCCCTGACATGGGGCCGTAGAGACCACCGAGTGCCGCCAGCAGCAACCAGACCTGGCCACTGGCAACCCCGTGCAGGAAAACTCGGCCGGGTCCGGGCGCATGCAGGCACTGCCCTCGCACCGGGCCCGGCTCAGCCGCAGGTTCCTCGTCCTGCGCCAAGACCGTAGGGCTGGTACTGGCGCGGCGACGGATATCCTCGGCCACCGCCCGAGGCAGGGCCTCGATGCTGACCTCTTCTCCCTGCCCGCCGGCGGTCTCCACGACCACGCCCAGACGGTCCATTGGCCGAAGATAAAAGGCCTGGCGCAACTCCACATTGCGGACCCGGTCCCAGGGTACCCTCAGCTCACGGCGCTGAAACAGCCCACTGCGTACCCGGATGGCATCACTGTCCAGGCGGTAACGGAAACGGCGGTGCCAGGCCATGGCGTAGAGAACCAACAGCAGCAAGGCTGCCAGGGCCAGCAGACCCAGCTCTCGCAGACCGAAGCCAGCAAGCAGAACGGCACCCGCCCCCGCGCCAAGCAGTGCAGGGAGCGATTCCCGAATCATGCGTACCCCGATCCGCAGCCCTACCGGCAGCAGGGCAAACCAGGACAAGCGCCGCCATGCGGTCTCATTCTCAATCATGGGCAGGATTGCCAGGCTCGGCGTCGATACTATCCATCAGGTGACTGCGGATGCGCAGGGCGGTATCGGCAGACAGGCCATGAAAGACGAGGTCGGCGGTGGCACCGCCGGCGGTAAAGCATTGCAGGCGCATGAGGCCAAACCAGCGTTCCACGGGGCCGGATGCAGTTTCCACATGCTGGATACGGGCAATGGGCAGGACAACCTCGCGCCGCCAGACCACACCGTGGCGCTCTACCAGATCCCGTTCCCGCACGGCCCAGCCCCGATAGGCCGGCTCCAGCCAGGCATGGCCGATAGCGGCCGCCGTCGCCAGACTGGCCACTATCCCTACCCACAGTGCCTGAAACCAACTGAAAATCAGTCCGACGCCGACCACGGCCACCACACTGACCACCACCATGAACAGGCAGCCGGTCAAGAGATTGTAGGGACGGTAGCGGGCACTGACCGGATTGACTTCGAGCCGGGAGAAATCCGGCAACTCGCCCACCGCGACCGGCTCGTTGGAAAAGCTTTGCTGGTTCACAATCCCCCCTTGCTTGCCATCGATCAATCTCCTCTAGAGCAAGGAGATCTGACTACCCGATACCTCCGGATGCCGGAACTGGCCACAGTCCAGAGATACTTGCTCGCGTCGATACAGTCCGACCCGCCGACGGGCCAGTTGCATGCGTCGGGCAATGAGGTCGGCAAAGGGCCCCTGCCCTCGCATGCGACGACCAAAGTCGCTGTCATTATCCCGACCACCCCGCATGGACTGCAGTATCTTCATCACCCGCCCGGCGCGATCCGGATAATGCGCCTGCAGCCACTCCCGGAACAGTTGTGATAGTTCATGGGGCAGGCGCAGGATAACACTGCCGACACAAACCGCGCCCGCCGCAGCCGACTCCGCCACGATGGTCTCCAGTTCCGGGTCATTGATGGCCGGTATGACCGGCGCCAGCAAGATGCCCGTCGGCACCCCCGCTTCGTTCAAGCGCCGCACCACCGCCAGGCGCCGCTCGCCGGATGGGGTTCGGGGTTCCAGGCGCCGCTTCAGCTCACTGTCCAGCGTGGTCACGCTGACCATGACATTGACCAGCCCCCGCCGAGCCATGGGCACCAGGATATCCAGGTCTCGCAGGATCAAGCCGCTCTTGGTGAGGATGGAGACCGGATGCCGGCAATCGGCCAGCACTTCCAGAATCCCACGACTGATGCGGTAATCCTTTTCCACCGGCTGATAGGCATCGGTGTTGGCCCCCAATACGATGGGCGCGCATCGATAGGACGGCCGTGCCAATTCCTCTTTGAGACGATCCGCCGCTTCCAGCTTGGCAAACAGACGGGTCTCGAAATCCAGCCCCGGCGAGAGGTCCAGATAGGCGTGGCTGGGTCGGGCGAAGCAGTAGATGCAGCCGTGCTCACAGCCCCGGTAGGGGTTGATACTGCGATCAAAGGGTACATCGGGAGACTGATTCCGGCTGATGACCGTGCGCGCCGGATCCGGCATGACCACGGTTTGCGGGGCCGGCGCCTCGTCCTGCCACCAGCCATCATCCACCGCCTCATGCCGCACCGGCCGAAACCGGGGTGCGGGACTGGAACAGGCCCCGCGCCCCTTGTGCTTGCCGGGGTTTCTCATGCCCTGGGCCTCCAACGAGAACTGTACACCCATACAGTACCCGCGAGGAAGGCCACTGGCAAGCCATCAGACCCGGCTGCGGGTGCGGCCCACCTCCACGCCGGACAGTTCCGTCAGCTGCTGGATGAAGGCCTCTCTTTCCCGTGGAGAAATCATGACGTACTTGCCAATGCCGTAGTTGATCTTCAGACGATCAAGCGAGAGCGCCGGGCTGGACAGGGGGTTCCTGGTCGGAATGATGCTGCGAATCTCGCTCACTGGCACTTGCCACTTCACCGGCCCACTGCGAACAATCAGTCGCTCCGGGCTGAGGACGTAATAGGTGCCCGTCAAAAGCCATAGCGGTAACAATACCCCCAGTCCCCAGACAGCCAGATAGGACCACCATGCCTCATGCCCGCTCAGGAACATATTGACGCCCGAATAGGCGCAGACGCCCATTACCCCCAACAAAACCAGCAGCAGCCAGGTATCAATCTTCGATCTGTACACCCTTTTCATTGTCTTTCCTCGTTGATCTGACAAGCGCTATCCATCACGCCACTGATCGTCCCCATCCAGCTCATCTTCCTGGCCCGGCAAGGGCTCATCGGGAAGATCGGAATTATCGAACACCGCGGCCGCCATCGGATCCCGAT
>NZ_SLKM01000136.1:0-9749 GCF_007134575.1 Natronospira sp. | reverse complement strand
GGAGGATGGTGGAAATCAGCTGCACCTTCTGCTGATTACCCTTGGACAGTGCGCCCAGCTTCTCGGTCGCCCGCTCGCCAAGATCCAGTCGCTCCAGCCACTGGGTGGCGCGCCCACGGGCATCGCGGCGGCTGAGTCCCTGCAGGCGGCCAAAATAGACCAGCACATCCAGTACCGGCTGATCCTGGTACAGCCCCCGTTCCTCCGGCAGATAGCCGAGCTCCGGGCCGGTGATGGCAGCCTGCTCGCCGGCCCGTGCCTGGTAGCGGATGCGGCCGCTGTCCGGTCGGGTAATGCCGATCAGCATCCGCACCGTGCTGGTCTTGCCGGCCCCATTGGGGCCCAGCAGGGCAAAGATTTCCCCTTCCCGGATCTGGAAGTTGAGTCGATCCACGGCGGTGACCGTGGCGTACTGCTTGCGAATGGCCTCGACCGACAGAATCGATTCGGTCACGTTGCTTCCCCCCCAATAGACCCGTCCCCGATCGGGGCAGGCATCGTCCAAAGCGGCTCAATATACCATTCCCGGGCCGGCATTCTCAGTCATGTCGCCGCACTACTCGACTCGAAAGTGCCGACCTTCTTGGCCGCCACCCGCCCTTAGCCCTTATAATGTCAGATTGAGCTGATAGTCAGGCCGATTCCGCCAGCAGGCGGGCTTGGCCGAGGCGGGAATTATGCGCAGGCAATTCGATGTCATTGTTGTGGGTGGCGGTCACGCCGGCACCGAGGCCGCCCTGGCCTCGGCGCGCGCCGGTGCGCGAACCCTGTTGTTGACCCAGAATCTGGACACCATCGGTCAGATGTCCTGCAATCCGGCCATCGGCGGCATCGGCAAGGGCCATCTGACCCGCGAGATCGACGCCCTGGGCGGAGCCATGGCCCGCGCCATTGATCGGGCCGGTATTCAGTTTCGCACCCTCAATGCCAGCAAGGGCCCGGCGGTGCGCGCCACCCGTGCCCAGGCCGACCGCAATCTCTACCGCCAGGCCATCCGCGCCCAGGTGGAAAACCAGCCCGGCCTGTCTCTCTTCCAGCAGGGCGTCGATGACCTGATCATCGACAACGACCGGGTTAGCGGCGTGGTCACCAGCATGGGCCTGCGCTTCGAGGCGCCGGCGGTGGTGCTGACCGTGGGCACCTTCCTCGGCGGACGCATCCACGTGGGCGGCACCCAGAGCGCCGGTGGCCGCGCCGGTGACGCACCCTCCAATGCCCTGGCCGAGAAACTCCGGGCCCGGCCCTTCCGCGTCGGCCGGCTCAAGACCGGCACGCCGCCGCGGATCGACGGGCGCTCCATCGACTTCAGCCGCCTGGAGGAACAGCCCGGCGACGATCCGGCCCCTGTCTTCTCCTATATCGGCTCGGCCGAGGAACACCCCCGCCAGGTCTCCTGCTGGATCGCGCGCACCAACGAAAAGACCCACGAGATCATCCGCGCCCACCTGCACGAGTCGCCCATGTTCACCGGCGCCATCGACGGGGTGGGACCGCGTTATTGCCCCTCGGTGGAGGACAAGGTCGAACGCTTTGCCGACAAGGATTCCCACCAGATCTTTGTCGAGCCCGAGGGCCTCGAGACCCACGAGATCTATCCCAATGGCATCTCCACCAGCCTTCCCTTCGAGGTCCAGGCCGCCTTCGTGCGCACCGTGGCCGGTTTCGAGAATGCCCACATCACCCGCCCGGGTTACGCCATTGAATACGATTTCTTCGATCCCCGCGATCTCAAGCCGAGTCTTGAAACGAAATTCGTGGGCGGGCTCTTCTTTGCCGGGCAGATCAACGGCACCACCGGCTATGAGGAGGCTGGCGCCCAGGGCCTGCTGGCCGGGCTCAATGCCGCCCGCCTGGTGCGTGACCAGGACAGCTGGTGTCCGCGCCGGGACGAGGCCTATCTCGGCGTGCTGGTGGATGACCTGATCACCCGCGGCGCCTCCGAGCCCTATCGCATGTTCACCAGCCGGGCCGAGCACCGCCTGCTGCTGCGCGAGGACAATGCCGATCTGCGCCTGACCCCCATTGCCCGGGAGATGGGCCTGATCGACGATCACCGCTGGGGCGTCTTCGAGACCAAGCGGGAGGCGGTGGAAAAGGAGAAGCAGCGGCTGAACGGGCTGTTGATTCGCCCCAATCAGGTGTCTGCCGAGGAAGCCGAGCGGGTGCTGGGCGGCACGGGGCTTTCCAAGGACCAGCACGCGACCGACATCCTGCGCCGTCCGGAAGTGGACTACGCCGGCCTCACCAGCTTAAGCGCCGTGGGCGAGCCGGTGGCCGACCCGCGGGTGGCCGAGCAGGTGGAAACCCAGATCAAGTACGCCGGCTACATCGAGCGCCAGCAACTGGAAATCGACAAGGCCCGCCGCCACGAAGACACGCCCCTGCCCGAGGATCTGGATTACTCGGCGGTGCGCGGCCTGTCCAATGAGGTCTGCCAACGTCTCGCCGAGGCCCGCCCCGCCACCCTGGGTCAGGCCGGTCGACTCCAGGGCGTCACCCCCGCAGCCATCTCCCTGCTCCTGGTCCACCTCAAGAAGCGCAAGGCCGGCTGGCGTGTGCGGCGCTCGGCCTGAAAAGCCGAGCGGTGCTCGCCACGGCAACCCCCAAATTCCCCCAGCACTCTGATCATTTCTCCAGAAAATTGACTGGCATTTACCTGTCGACTACGTTTTTCTTGTTACTCGGGTAAAACAGTCGAATTCAGACGGGTGACACGCACGCGAATTTTTTGCACTCCATTGAAGGGAGGGGGCATGACGACAGGCAAACATACATTGTAAGTTTTAATCGCGGTGCCGAAATCCCGGCTCACGCCATGCAAGGCCTAGTTAATGGTGTCGCCACTCAAGTCGGCGTGCAGCCAAGCCGTGTTTTTGAACATGCCCTCAAGGGATTCACCGCCGAACTCAATCACGGACAAGCCCAGGCTCTTCGGAATAACCCCAACATTCGGGCCGTGGAGGCTAACACCAAGTTTAACCTCCATCTCGCATCTGGTGATGGCTACGTCCAGTCCAACCCCGACTGGGGATTGGACCGTATCGCCCAGCGCGATCTACCGTTAAACGGCACCTACCAATGGGAGCTGGATGGGGAAGGTGTGCGAATCTATATCCTCGATAATGGTGTACGTGCAAGTCATCAGCGGTTTGAAGGCCGGGTAGAGCGAATCCATGATGAGTTCAACGGCAACGAAGAGGCCTATGAAGATACTTGTCGGGACGACGAAGGCCCGGAACCCTGCCTTATCCCCTCACGTTGTAGTGTCAACTCTGGCTCCGACAGTCCGGCCAACGACGATGAACATTCCGTAATGGGAAACCCAAACGAGCATGGCACCATGGTCGCGGGTCTCGCTGGCGCCTCCGAATTCGGTGTCGCTCGCGGAGCTGACATTAAGGATGTCCGCGCTTTTCGCTGTGATGGACAGCAGTTCCTCTCTGAGATCATTGATGGATTGAATGCGATCGTCGCCGAAGAGCAGAGCGAGGATGGAGTAGCTATCATAAACATGAGTTTCGGCGCCGCCGTGTCAGATCTCGATGGGAACTTCAGCCTGGAGCACGCCATAAGGCAGCTACCTGACAACATCTTGGTCGTTACAAGCGCCGGCAATGCAGGTGCGCCTGCAAGTGATTACTCCCCCGCACGCATGGAGGAAGTGCTCACCGTAGGTGGCACCGACAGTACAGATAATTTTTGGTCGGATTCCAATTCTGGCTCTGCAGTCGATATCCTCGCGCCGGCTGTTCAAGTTGAGAGCGTCGGCGCAGAAAGTGATGATCATACCCTTAAGCGTACAGGGACTTCGCTCTCCGCACCATTGGTTGTCGGCACTGCCGCATTGTTTGCCGAGGCAGGTGGTAAAGAGATTCTCCCGGAACAGGTACGCTACTTGCTTCTGTCGGATGCAACACAAGATCGGCTATCTAACCTTACCTCTGGCACGCCCAACAAGCTTCTCTATCAAGCTGTTTCGGCGGGCAATGGCGGGGAAATTTGTCCAGACGGTGATTGCGGGGATGACGGCGACGATGAAGATGAAGATGATGACGACGACGAGACGCCGCCGCCCATTATCGATTGCCCCTACATGACGGAGGACGGTACATGGGTGCATTGTCCGTAAGGATTTTCCAAAGCCCCCAACATGGCATCAGCCTGGTCCTTCTGGCCGGGCTGCTGCTTGCGGGGCCGGCCGTAGCAAACAGCGACGGCGACTATGAATTTGCCTCCGGGGCCTTTCCGCCGCCTGGGTGGGGTCGCATTGGTGGCGAGATCGCCGTCGGCGAACATTTTGCGGTGGTGCCCTATCCCAATGCCCCGGGCGGTGGGGTTGGTGATGTGGGTGCCGCAATCGTTCTGGCGCCGGATGAAAACGGCCAATGGCGGACGGAATCCAACATCCATGGGGCGGACTTCGGTTTGACCCTATCCAGTCTGATGGGACTGGGCGCGGCGATCTACGAGGATGAAATTTACCTTGGTGGTATTAATGGTGACTGGGCCGCCAGTGGCGACCGCGGCGCCGTCTATCGTTTTCGGCGGGAGCCGAGCACCGGCGAGGTAAGCTTTGAAGGGATTATCGAACGCCCCGAACCTGACACGGTGCATTTTGGTGGCTCGGTGGATGCCGACAGTGGCTGGCTGGCCGTGGGCGCGACCTTGGGTGAATCGACCGATATGACCGGCGCGGTCTATCTTTATGGCTGGGAAGAGGCCACCGGCGATTGGGATTATCGGCAAAAGCTTCTGGCGCCCCAGGAAGACCGGGATGAAAAGGAAGTGACGGATCGTTTCGGTGCGATGGTGGCCCTGAGCTATCCCTGGCTGGCGGTTCTGGCCAGCACCGCTTGGGTGGAGGGTGTTGAACGGGATATCGGTGCCATCTATCTCTATCGCCATGAGCCTGACGAGGGCTGGGTGCTTCATGACAAGGTCCATGACCAGACAACTCCGGAGGGATTCGAATTGCGCGAGACCGGCGGGGGGTTCTTTTTCGATGGAGAGCATTTACTTTTTAGTACGGTAATCCGTACCGCCGACGATGGCCTTTTCAACGAGCGGCGCCTACATGTATGGAAGAGAACGGGGCAGGGCAACGATGCGAGTTGGGAGAAGACGGCTCAGCTGGATGATCCTGATCCGCAGGAGATGCGTGCCAATAACTTCGGATTCTCATCAGCAATCCGGGATGATCGCCTTTATGTCGGCTATCCATCAGATTCAAATGCAAGCGGCGATTTCACGGGCGCGGTCTGGATTTATGACCGAGACGAAACCGCCCCCGAGGGTTGGGTACTCCACCAGCGGATTACCGAACCCTGGCCGAATCCCAGCCCGATTACCAGCAATAGAACAGGTTCTCGACTGGCGCTAATTGGCGAGACCGGCTTCCTCACTCGAGCATCCGGTGTCTTTCTGGACGGCAGTCAGGGCATCACCTGGATCGTGGAGCCGGACGCGCCGCCCGCCGATTTGAGCTGGTCGGATGCTGGCACGGAATCAGGATCGCCCGCGTTTACGCAGCAGTTGCGGGTGGACAATGCCGGCGAGGCGGGGGCCACGAATGTACTGGTGCGGTTGCAGTTGCCAGAGGAGTTGACCCTAACCGGGGCAGATGCGCCCTGCTGGTTTGATGATGATTTCGATGCCGGGGTCTGCTGGATCGAGTACATCGCCCCGGGAGATTTTCGGATCCTGGATCTGGCGCTGGAAACAGAGGCTGATGAAGGCACGGACTTCACGCTGGACCTGCGCATTGCCGCCGACCAGCGCGATCTCTCGCCCGAGACGCGTGACGGCGCATTTTCCCTCAGCGTACCCGCCGCTGAATCAAGCTCTTCTTCCGGCTGCAGTATCGGGCGCGGGCCCTGGGAAGTGCTGATCCTCCTTAGCGCGATCCTGATCGGGCGGCGGCGGTTTGCGGCGTCCGGCCTGAACGGCGCTTACCGCGAATAAATTCGCGCCCACGGTGCCTATTGCCGGTGGCCACGCCACCGTGGGAGCGGATTCATCCGCGATTGATCAGCTAATCCTGGCACCTCGCCAGACCGCTCAACCGCACCATCCCGACGCCTAAACTCAGAAGCGCAGAATCTCGCGCTCATTGATGAACAGCACGCCATCGGCCAGCTCAATATGAATGGCCAGACCGTCATCGGTCTCCAGCAGCATGTCCTGGGCGATGGCCGCATCCAGTTGGCTGTCCATCAGGCGCAGGCTGGCTTCATCGGCCTCTTCATCCAGGGGGCCACCCAGGGTCCACATGGCCAGGGCACGACGGGCCAGTTCCCGGCTGGTGCTGAGCTGGAGTTCACCATCCATCATCCGGAACCAGGCCGCCTCGGCCAGGAAGCCTTCCAGCTGCGCACGGTCCATGGGCCGGGCCTTGGCCTGACCATCGGCCTCGATCATCCCGCCCGGCAGGCTGAGCTGGAGCTGCTGCAGGCGTAAGCCGGGTTCATGGGTGATCAGGTCCAGAATGGGTTCCATGAGTGCGCCGATGTCCTGATCGATGCTTTCCGGATCATCCAGTCGCAGTTCACTGCTTGCCACTTGCAGGCGGGAGAGTGATTCCGGGTGCAGATTGAACAGGTCGATGTCCATCAACAGGGGACCGGCCTCGAACTCATCGGCTTGCAGGGCGTCGATTTGGATCTCGTGGCTCTGGGTCAGCAAGTCATTGCTTTCCCGGGTATCGGTCGCCCACATCAGGCCGCGCATGGTGTTGGGCCCTTCACCGGGCAGCCGCATCTCAATGGCGGCGAGGCGGAGTTCACTGCCACCCACCCAGATATCCGATGGGCCACGGCGTTGGCTCACATCCAGCCAGGGCGATTGCAGATGGACGCCATAGCCGTCGGCGTCAGCCAGATGCAGGGCACCGCCACGCAGCCGCATGCTGACCCGGTCCAGATTGCGGTTGGCCTGGAAATCCAGCAACAACTCGCCTTCATTGACCAGCCGCAGCTCGTCTTCAACCGCGACATCGAAGGCCGCCACCCGCAGGTGACCACGAAGACTGCCGGTCAGACCCAGGTGGGTGGTGCTTTGAAGATCAATGCCGTGCTCGCTGACGGCCGGCAGGCTGTCTCCCAGGCGGCTCTCGACCACGGCAAAACCCGGCCGCCAACGCTGGTGAAAGGGTGCGGGGGCCGTGAACGGAATCGGCCCGTGATGGACCCGCTCATCAATTTCGATAATTGGCCCTTGCCCATCCGGCTGCTCATCCGCCCAGCCCATCTCCTGAATGAGTTCACCCAGAAAGGCGTCATCCACCTGCAGGCTGACGCGGGCGGTGGAGCTGAACCAGCCCCGCTCGAAATCCGTGACCTGGGCACTAAAGCCAGGCTCGGCGGCGAACATGGCCGACCACATCTGCTTGTAGCGGCCCTCCGCCATCATGCCCACGCCGGCTGGCAGTACCAGCACCACCAGCAGCAGGACCAGCAACAGGCCGATCCCCATCCGCCGCAATTTCTTCTGGCTCTTGCTCTTGCCTTTGGCCATGACTCCTTCCCCGTGGCTGATTGTCTGGTGTCCCGGCCCAATCCGGGCCGTCGCAATCCCGATACTTTAGCAGGCTGCGGCCTCGGCAAGAAAAAACGGCCCCAAAAGGGGCCGTTCCATTCAGCACATTCCGGCAATGGGCCTAGAAATGCATCATCTCATCGCCGTTGAGTCGCAGGACCCCGTCTTCCAGCTCAACATGCAGCTCAAGCAGGCCCGCGTCCGTTTCCCGCAGCATGCCCTGATTGATGAAGCCATCGATCTGCTGATCCACCATGGTCTTCGTGTTTTCATCCAGTTCCTCATCGGCCGCCACTCCCATCATGCTGTTGGCGAACAGTCGCTGCAGCAGTGCCCTTGAGGTGCTCAGCCGGCCATGGCCGTTGGCCAGACGACCGAAGCGATCTTCGTTCAGGTAGGTCTCAAGCTGTTCCCGGGACAGTGGCCGTAACTGGATTTCCCCGGCACCGCTGATGCTATCGTCAAACAGGCGGGTATCCATGGAGTTCAGCGTGCTCCCCGGGCGGTGCAGGGCGACTTCGAGCAACGCGTCCAGCCAGTGATCGCTAAAGCTGTCCCCCGCCGCCTCGACACTGTCCTCATCCAGGGCCGGGGCCTCGGCAAAGGCAAGCTGAAGATCCGCCAGGGCCTGAGGGTGAAGATTGAACAAATCATAGTCCACCGAAATGGGGCCGACCTCCAGGGCCGGGCCCGCAATGGCCCCAATGTCGACCGTGTGATTCTGTACCAGGAAATCCTCTCGATTATCAGTCAGCGCCGACCAGGCGAAATCCCTCAATTCAAATGCCGGATCCGATCCCAGCGTCCGCACGCTATCCAGACCAAACTCCACCTCACCCAGCCAGAGCTGGGCCGGACCACGGCGCTGGTCCGAGCGGCCGTCGAAACCTTCCAGAATCACGCCACCAAACTGGCTATCCTCCAGTCGCAATTCATCACTGCCCATCCTGGAGCGGATCCGCTCAAATTTCAGATTGCTCTGAATCTCGACCCGGATCACCCCTTCATTGACCAGTCGCAGACCGTCGCCGACATGGACGTCGAAAGGCATGGCGCGGAGAAAACCGTCCACCCCGCCGAACAGGCCGAGACGAGTGCTGCTGATCACGAAGATGTCATTGTCACGGAAAAAAGGCAGTTCCGAAGCCGGCCGGGTATCCACCACCGCGAAGCCCGGCTTCAGGCGCTGATCCAGGGGCGCGGCGGAGGAAATCGGGAATGGCCCGTGATGGATCCGTTCTTCCAGATAAACCAGCGCGGTGTCACCGGGGCCGGCTTCGGCCATGCCGAACTCCAACAGCCATTCGGATGCCATTGGATCGCTGACCTCGATGCGCACCCGGCTGCGGGCATTGAACCAGCCGCGGTCGTATTCGACCACCTCGGCCTGATAGCCCGGCTCACTGTCCAGCGCGTTTGCCCACAGCGCCTTGTAGCGATGCTCGCTCATGGTCCCAACCGCTACCGGTGCCACCAGCACCAGCAGTACCAGGACGAGGGCACTACCCCCGAGCCAAAGCTTGAGTCGTGATTTCATGTCTTCCCCTTTTGTCTGTCAGTGATGGTCTGTCAATGGAGTGAATGGGTCTTCCGCCTCCCAACGGAAGATGGGGATTCTACACCGCGTCGCTGTCCTTCGACAGCATCCGGGCGCGGACATGGGCGCTGGCGATGCCGCAGGCGTCACGGCGTCCGAACCAGCGATAGCGGCGATTCCCGAACCAGCGATAGAGCCCATCCCTGAGCGGACGAGGGACGAGAATGAAGACGTAGAAAAGCGGCCAGGGCCAGCGCAGGGAGCGCAGGATTTCCAGGATGGCTCGGGAGTGGGAAAAGACCCGCTCACCCCGTATCAGCAGCACACTGTCGAGACCGGGTGGTTTCTCAATGCCCGCCCGGGCAAGGGCGGCCTGTCCCGCTTCGGACTGCAGGGTGGCGAAATAGACCGGCCAATCCCCGCGTCGCCTGACCACGAACGCCGCCCAGCCATTGCAGAGCACGCAATAACCGTCGAATAGCAGGATCGCGCATTCTCTCGGCCTTGCCATGCTTGCACTCCTCGCGCTGCTATGATCAGTTTGCCTGATCAGCGCTGCGAGTATTATCCCTTATGCCGGACCATCAGATCATTCTGATCCTCCTGCTGGCCACCCTGGGGCTCTTCATCTGGGGTCGTTGGCGCTATGACCTGGTCGCCGGCATGGCGCTGCTGGCGG
>NZ_SLKM01000074.1:0-9766 GCF_007134575.1 Natronospira sp. | reverse complement strand
TGACACCATGTCCCCGACATCCGCTGACCAAACACCCTTTCTTCTCCAACCGGAACGTCAACCGGGGCCGGTAGCCCATGGCCTTGCCGCTCTGTTGACCCTGCTGGGCATGGAGTTCGGTTGGTATTTCTGGGTGGGGGAAGGCACCGGGGCGCTGATCTGGCCACCGGCGGGCCTGGCCGTTGGCCTGGGGCTGGTCTTTGGTTGGCGCATTGTTATCGGGCCGGCACTGGTGGTGGCCCTGTGGGGCGGGCTAAACACCGAAGGCAGCATCTGGACATGGACCCTGCCCGCTCTGGGGCTGCTCATGCAGACGGCGGTAGCCGTGGGTGGGCTGCGTTGGCTGCAAGGCCGTCAGATGTTTCGCGGTCCCACCCGAGAATTGCTTGGTTTCTGGCTGTTCGGGCCGGCCATCGCCGGGATGGTGGGCGCTGGACCGGGCGTCACCACCCTCGCCCTGCATACGCCGGTGTTCGCCGAGTACCAGTTCATGGAGATCTTCGGGGCCTACTGGCTGGCGGAGGCCCTGGGCATCCTGATGGTGGCACCGGTGACCATACTGCTGGCAGCCGCCCTCAGCGACCGGCGCCTTCTCCAGGCCCTCGAACCCGCACGCTGGCAATTGCTCTGGACGGGCGGCCTGTGCCTGCTGGCTTTCCTGCAGCTACAGATGGGCCGCGCCGAAATGACCGGCTTCGCGGGCATTCTGGTCTATTTCTATTTTCCCTTGCTGGCGGTGGCTGCCGGCCTGGGACAGCCACTCTTTCAGGCGCTGGCCACTGCGGGTATCGCCACCGCGTTCCTGGTCCAGGCCCTGACCGGTTTCGGTGGCAGTCCGCCACCCAGCGACAACGCCGAGATGATCGAGGTCATTGTGGTGGTGACGGCCTTCATCATCATGACCCAGATTGTTTCTGCTACCAGTGAATCCATTCGCCGACACCTCCGACACGCCAGAAAGATGGCGAGGAGTGACTATCTCACCGGCCTGCTCAACGAGCGTGGCATGGCCCAGGCCCTGGAGGGCCATCGGAATGGGCAGGCCACCCTGGCTTTGCTGGACCTGCCGGTGGCCCGAAAAATCTTTGATCTAGGCGGCTTGGAAGACGCGGATCGTTTCGAGCAAAGCCTGGCCGATACCCTTCATGAACAGGCTAGTCCTCATGGCCAGGCCGCGCGCCTCGGTCGCGGCCTCTATGGCCTGCTGCTGCCGGGCCCGAGCTCGGCCAGCCGAAACGGGCTGGACACACTTTATGAGCACCTGGAGGGACAGATTGTCCAGGCCGGCCGCATTCCGCTGGTACTGCGGCCAGCCATTGGAGCGATCCAAATCGATGCCGAGGATATGGCGCCACAAGAAGCGGTGGCCCTGGCCTCCCTGGCTTCAAAGCGTGCTGCCGAGCAACCGCCGCCGTGCATTCGAATCGATGATCATTACTCCCGACTACTTGAGGAAGAACGGGCAGACCAGGCCACAGTCAGCGCGGTGAGGGAGGCCCTGACACGAGAAGAGGGCTTTGAGCTTCACGGGCAACTCATTACACCGCTGTCGGATCAGGGCGATGCGCCACCCCGCTATGAGCTGCTGCTGCGCATGCCCGATGGCAATGGTGAGGTACTGGCACCGGCCGCCTTCCTGCCGGTCGCGGCCCGCCACCGCCTGATGCCCGACATCGACCGCTGGGTGGTGCAACGAGCGCTGCGTCTTGCGGCGGCGCGGCCGGAGGCCGTATTTACCATCAACCTGTCCGGGGACTCACTCAGCGACCCGGCACTGGGCGAATGGATCGAAGCCCGTCGTCACGAGTCCGGCGTCGAGGCAGAGCGCATCTGGTTTGAGATCACGGAAAGTGAATCCGTCCGCGACCCGGAGGCGGCGGCGTCTCTGGTGGTACATCTCCGCAAGAGCGGCTTTCGCATCGCTATCGATGACTTCGGCACCGGCCTGGCAAGCTTTGAATACATCCGCAATTTCAGCATCGACGCCGTCAAGATCGATGGCCGCTTCATTCGTGACCTGCGCAGCGAAGCGACCGACCGGGCCATCGTGACGGCAATCCAGCGGCTTGCCCACGAGACCGGCCTGAGCACGGTGGCTGAGTTCGTGGAAGACGAGTGGACCATCGACTGGCTACGCTCGGCGGGTATCGACTACGCCCAGGGCTATGCCATCGCCCGGCCAGCGCCCATGACTCGGGAGTGAATCCCGACGATACCGTGGCCGCCTCGGGCAGTCAGTGGGTCTGCTTAACGAAGTGACGCTCCATGAGCGAGATTATGCCCATCTCGTCCAGGCTGTCTTGACGCGCCTCACCGATGAACTCGAAGTCTTCGGTACCGATTGTGCCGATGCCAATTCCCACGCTGTCGGGCAGAGAATCCTTGAGGATGAACATCAGGCGCTGATTGGAATGGCGGTCATCGATGCTGACCGCGTCCACGTCATCGCCCAGGCGGCGCAGGCTTTCATTGCTGGCGCCTACCATGGTCGAGGCCTCGGGATGGCGGGCGTTGAAGGCCTTGTTGGCCTCGGTGGCCTTGTCCACCAGGGCCTGGAGTCTTTTGCCGAATAGACTCATTGCATCGCTCCTCGCTCCACGTCCCGCCCCGGGGTACCCAGGGGCGGGATGGGTTGGGCTTCCGGTTCCTGGACGGGATGTTCATCCAGGGTTTGCAGCAGCTCGCGCACGGCTCGCTCAAGCTGGGCATCCTCGCCCCGCCAGGTGGCATGGGGCAGGTTTTCCACCTCGATATCCGGGGCAACGCCGTGGCCCTCGACGATCCAGCGCCCTTCACTGTCAAACACCGGCAGTGAGGCGGCCCGCATCAGGCCATGGTCCACCAGGCGGTTCTGATCGCTCAGCCAGACCCCGGCGCCGGCGGTACGTTGGCCGATCAGCGGGCCCAGGCCCAGGGTCTTGACCCCGGCGGAGAAGGTCTCGCCGTCGGAATAGGTGAGCGGATCGATCAGCACCGCCAGATGGCCCCGGAAGGTGTTCTGCATGTTCCAGAACTTTTCCTGCCCTGGCGGCTGCCAGAAGGACCAGGCCCGGCGCAGAAGTTTTTCGATGATCCAGGAATCGATATTGCCGCCCCGGTTCCGGCGGACATCGATGATCAGTCCTTCCCGGTCCACGTTGGCGTAGAACTCGCGGGCGAAGTCGGCGATGTCATTGGGACCCATGGCGCGCAGGTGGAGATAACCGATGCGGCCATCGGAGAGGGACTCCACGGCCTCGCGCCGGCCCATCACCCAGTCCCGGTAACGCAGGGCATCATTCTCCCAGCGACTGGCGGGGTGCACGATCACTGCACCACTGTCCCGGCCCCGGCGATAATCCAGCCGTGTTTGTTCACCCGCCCGCCAGGCCAGCAGTTCATGGATATGATCCACTTCACTCACCGGGCGGCCGTTGACGCGGGTAATCACATCACCTTCCTGAAGATCCACGCCGGGTCGCACCAGCGGGGAACGCTGGCTGGGCAGTTCCGGGTCACTGCGATAGATTCGGGCGATCCGCGCACCCGCCTCGACCGGCTTGAAATCCGCACCCAGGAACGCCGGGCGGGCGGACTCGGGATCATCACGGTATTCACCGCCACGAACCTGGGAATGCAGGATCCCGAGCTCGGCCACCATCTGGGCGAGCAGATCATCCAGTTCCCGGCGATCGGCAATGCGCGACACAAAGGGCTCGTACTTTTCGCGTACCGCCTCCCAGTCCACGCCCCGCATCTCGGGGTCGAAGAGGAAATCCCGCTGCATGCGCCAGGCATCGGCGAACATCTGCTGCCATTCCTCGGCCGGGCGAATGGGCAGCCGCCAGTTGCCGATCCGAACCTGGGCTTCTTCCAGGTCGCCGGGCATCTGCCCGCCCGCCGGAACGATGAACAGCTCACCATTGCGCCGCACCAGCATGCGGTCCCGCTCGGCCGACATCTGCAAAAGATCCAGGCCTTCGGCAAAGGTCTCGAAGCGGGGCCGGTCCTTGCCAAAATCAATGGTCCGGACCACGGGCGCGCCGCCGGTGGGCCGGTCGATCACAAACAGCCGGTCCTTGGCGACAGCCAGGCTGGCGAAATTGCCCGGCTCAACCGGCACCTCATGTAAACGCTCCGCGAGGCCGTCCCATTCAATGGCGGGCGGCTCATCGTTATTGCCATGGTCCGGGCGGTCCTCGATCAGCTCATGGCGCGGCTGCAGGGGGAAGACATTGCCCGCCTGCAGGGCGATGGCATAGAGCTGGGTGCGCCGGTCAAACATCGGCCCCATGTTGCGATCGCCCCAGGGTGAACCGGGCGTGGCCTGGAAATGGCGGTTGGAGAGGAAATACAGCCAACGCCCGTCCGGGCTGAAGGCCGGCGAATGGCTCTCGTAGCGATCACTGCTCAGGGTGTGCATGACGCCGCTGCCGAGCTCATACAGCAACACCTGCACCCGACGCTGGCTACTGTCCGGGCGAACCACCGCCAGGGCCCTGCCGTCCGGCGACCAGACCAGCTGGCGATAGCCCTCGCCGTTGGAATCATCGATCTGGCGATTCCGGCCCCGGCGGTTGTCATAGAGATAGAGCCGGCCATCCATGTCGTGATGGGCCACATAACGGCCATCCGGGGAAATGCTCATGCCCATGCGCTGGGTCCGGGCATCGTCGGTCAGTTGCTCCCCTTGGCCCTGCCCGTCAGCCGGAAACCGCCACAGCTCCACCTCGTCACTGGCATCCACAAAGGCATAGACCCACTCACCCTCCGGGCCGAGCATGGCCTGGCGGGCTCGGCTGGCCTCCGGCAGTGCAATCTCAACCCGCCGCCGCTGCCCCGTGCCCACCAGTGCCAGGCGGCCGCGGGCGGTCAGGACCACCCGATCCCCGGCGGGGGCAAAGTGGATGGCATCCAGATAATCGGTGGGCTTGTCCAGCCAGCGCTCACGGGCATGGGCACGATCGGAGGAGAGCGCAATATCGAGTTGTCGGTCCTCGCCCGTGGCCGGGTCAAGCAGGCGAATGTCGGCACCGTGCTGATAAACGATCCGGCCATCCGGGCTGATGCTGGGCCGGCGGACTTCGAAATCCTCGTGCTCGGTCAGGGCCTCGAAGGCGCCGCTGTCCGGATCCAGCTGGCCCAGATTGAACAGCCCGCTGACATCACTGCGCACAAAGAGCTTATCGTCATGACTCATGGGGTGGGTGAGATTGGCGCCGTGCTCTTCGGCCAGCCGCCGCGCTTCCTCGTCACGGCCGGCATCGAAGCGCCACAGCTGGGCCATGGCCCCGCCCCGGTAGGCGCGGGCATTGTCGGCGGTCACGGCAAGACCAAAGCGGGTGAAGACCAGATCGCTGTCATCCAGATAAGCCCCTTCCCGGGCATCCGCCAGTGGCAGCTCGGTGACCGCGCCATCTTCCGGATTCACCTGGTTCAGCAGCCAGTACCAGCTGGGTCCGATCCGGTTGTCGGAGGCAAACAGCACCTCACCCGCCGGGGTCCAGCCCTGGACCTGCACGAAACCGCCTTCCCAGGTCAGGCGCCGGGGCTCGCCACCGGCCGCCGGCATGACATAGACCTCGGCACTGCCCTCATAGCGCCCGGTAAAGGCAATCCATTCCCCATCCGGGGAAAAATGCGGGTCACTGGCTTCGCTGGCGTGGCTGGTCAGCCGCCGCGCCATACCACCGTCCACCGGCACCGCCCAGAGATCCCCCTCCGCAACGAACACCACGGTGTCCTCATGCAGGGTGGGCGACTGGTAGTAGCCGAGAGAAGCAAACAGGGGAGTTGAGAAGGCAAGAACCAGAAGGAAAACCAATCCACGAGCGACCATGTATGACTCCATCCAAGGCAGTGCTTATAGGGGGTGGCTGCAATCGCCAGCCAGTAATTCTGCGAAATGCCGGACGGGCTGTCCATGGCTTCCCTGGACTCGGCCCATCACACCACCCGGGGGGATATCCGGGCTGATGTGACAAATGTCACGGGAAACTGATGACCAACGCCACTACCGGCCCAATTCTTCAGAGCCCAGACTGCCCGGAACGTTCAACAAGGGAGCGAACCATGGCCACTTGCCATTCCATGCTGGGTTTCGAGGACGTGTCCTGCCGGCGCGGCGGCAAAACCGTGCTGCAGGATGTGCATCTTAGCTGCAAGCGCGGCGAGACCCTCGCCCTGCTCGGCCCCAACGGGGCCGGCAAGACCAGCACCATCGGTCTGGCCCTTGGCCTGCTGCGTCCCAGTGCCGGGCGCATTCACATCGACGGCCATGCCCCCGGCAGCCTGGCGGCCCGCCAGACCATCGGTGCCATGCTGCAGGGCGGCAGGCCGGCCCAGGCCATGACGGTGCGGGAATGGCTGATGCTGGCCGGTGCAGGGCGGGGCCAGCCGAGCCCGCTGGACGAGGCCATCCAGATGGCCGACATCGAGGACCTGCTCGAGCGCCAGTGCGAAACCCTGTCCGGCGGCCAGCTGCAGCGGGCACGCCTGGCCGCCGCCCTGGCCGGCCAGCCCCGGCTGCTGTTTCTGGATGAGCCCACCGCCGGCATGGACATCGACAGCCGGCATCGTCTCTGGGCGGGGGTAGGCCGCCTGCGCGAAAACGGCTGCGCCATCCTCATCACCACCCATGATCTGGACGAGGCCGAGCAGCTCTCGGATCGGGTGGCCCTGCTGCACGAAGGCCGTGTCATCGCCTGCGATCACACCGCGCACATCGGTCGCCGGGTGCCGGGCCGGGTCATTCGCTGTCGCACCCGTCTCGAGGAGGCCACCCTGGCCGCCTGGCCCGACGTGGAGGGCGTGCGCCTGAGCGGCGGCCACACCACACTCATGGTCCGTGATGCAGAAGCGGTGCTGCGCCGACTGCTGGCCGCTGACCCCGAGTTGAGCGCACTGGAAGTGCGCAATGCCGGCCTGGAAGAAGCCTTCCTGCACCTGATCCACGACCACCGGGAGCAAGCCGCATGAATACCGTTACCCTGCCATCGCGAGCCGGATCCACCGCCAGGGCCCTGTGGCTGGAGACGGAAACCGAATGCGCCCGCCTGCTGCGCATGCCCGAATCGCTGGTGCCCACCATCGCCTTTCCGGCCTTCTTCTACACCCTGTTCGGGCTGGTGTTCGATATGGGTGCATCCAACAGCGCCGCGACCTATTATCTGGCCATGATGGGAAGCATAGGCGTCATCGGCACCGGCCTGATGGGCACGGCCATCGGCACCGCCAGCGAACGCAGCGGCGGCTGGCTGGACATGCGGCGGGTCATGAGTCTGCCGCGTTCCGGCTGGGTGGTGGCCAAGCTGGTGGCCAACCTCTTTGCCGGCCTGCTCGCCCTGCTGCCCCTGTTTTTCCTGGCGGCTGTGTTCGGCGAAGTGCGCCTGAACCAGGGCCAGTGGATCGGCCTGGCCCTGACCCTGCTGATCGGCGGCCTGCCCTTCTGCGCCATTGGCCTGATGATCGGCAGCAGCATGGGCGAGCGTGCCGCCATTGCCATTGCCAACCTGATCTTTCTGCCCATGCTGTTCTTTTCGGGCTTGATGATTCCGCTCGCCTTCTTCCCGGACTGGCTGCAGGGCATCGCCCCCCTGCTGCCGGCCTGGCATCTCGGCGAGCTGGCACTCATGCAGACCCGGGGTGATAGCGCCGGACAGCTTGTTCACTGGCTCGTCCTGCTAGCCTGGGCGGGACTGGCATCGGGGCTCAGCGCCTGGCTGCTGCGCCGCAGCCGACAACAATAGGGGGATAGCACATCATGACGACCACCAAGCAAAAGCGATATCTGATCATGGCGGGATTCCTGCTGGCTGTACTACTCTTTTTCTTCCTGCTGCCCACGCCGCAGACACCGGTCCAGCATGCCGACGGTGACATGATCATGGGCAATGTGCGCATCTTCGATGGCGAGCGACTGCTGGAAGACCATCAAGTCCGTATACGAGACGGGCTGATCGCCGCCGTGGAGCCGGCCAGCGCCGACCCGGATGAGGCCGGCTTCATCGACGGCCAGGATGGATTCCTGATGCCGGGGCTGATCGACAGCCATGTGCATGTCTTCGGCAGCGCCCGGGAGGATGCCCTGCGCTTCGGCGTCACCGGCATGATCGATCTCTTCACCGATCACCGCCAGCTGCCGAGCTTCAAGGAGGACCGCGACAGCCGCCAGCCCACCCGCCGGGCCGATGTCTGGTCGGCAGGCACCCTGGTCACGGCCGAGGGCGGGCACGGCACCCAGTACGGCATGCCCATCCCCACCCTGGATGACCCGGACCAGGCCGGGAGCTTCATCGCCGAACGCCTGGCGGAAGGCTCGGACTTCATCAAGCTGGTCTACGAGGGCGGCGAGGCCTTCGGCTTCGAGACCAACCGCCTGTCACAGGACAGCCTGCAGGCGGCCATCAGGGCCAGTCATGAGGCCGGCGTCCTGGCGGTCACCCACATCGGCAGCCGGGAAGAGGCCCGTACCGCCCTTGCCGCCGGCACCGACGGCCTGGTGCACACCTTCTCCGATGCCGACATCGACGAGGAAATCATCGAATTGATGAAGGACCAGCGTTTCCTCATTCCCACGCTGACGGTCCTGGCGAGTGTCGTGGGTGAAGGGGCCGGAGAGAGCCTGTTGGCCGATGAAGGCGTGCAGGCTCGCCTGAGTGCCGGGCAGAAGGCCACGCTCGCGATGCGCTTTCCCACCATGGATGGGCCCGCCCGCTATGACCATGCCGAGACCTCCGTTCGGGTGCTGAACGAGGCTGGCGTCCCCATCCTCGCTGGTAGCGACGCCCCCAACCCGGGCACCGCCAATGGCGCCAGCCTGCATGAAGAAATGGAGCGGCTGGTGGCGGCCGGCCTGAGCCCGCGGCAAGCCCTGATCGCCGCCACCGCGGCACCGGCGGATGCCTTTGGCCTGGATGATCGTGGCCGGATCAAGGCCGGTCATCGGGCGGATCTCGTGCTGGTGGATGGCAACCCCCTCGAGAACATCAAGGACAGCCGCCGCATCCGCAAGGTCTGGAAGAACGGCCATGCGGTGGATCTCGATCCGGCCGCCGCACGGGCCGAGCGTGAGCGCGCGGCAGGCGAAGCCGTGCTGTTAAGTGATTTCGAGGGTGACCGCTCAGTGGCCTTCGGCCATGACTGGGAATCGAGCACCGACCAGCGCATGGGTGGTCAATCCGAAGTGGCTGTATCGCAGGAGCGGGAGGATGATGTCGGCTTTCTGCGGGTGCGCGGTGAGATTCGCAGCGGCTTCAGCTGGCCCTATGCCGGCGTCATGTGGTTCCCCGGCGACACCCCCATGGCGCCAAAGGACCTCTCGGACTTTGGCGGGCTGGAAGTGCGTCTGCGTGCCGATGTCTCCACCCTCCGCGCCCTGGTCTTCAGCAGTGCCAACCAGAGCATGCCCTCGGAGATCGACTTGTCCGTCGAAGAGGACTGGGGCACCGTCAGGATTCGCTTTGACGAATTCGATGGCATCGACCACACGGCGATCACCGGTTTCGGCATTTTCGCCGGGCCATCCCAGGGGCCGTTCCGTTTCGACATGGAACGCGTGACACTCACACCAGCAGGCGCCGGCAATGACTGATTCTCGTTCAGGCAACCAGCACCGCGCCCAGGCCAAGGCCTGGGCGCGGCCCCTGCTCGCCATCCACCGACGCCTGTTGCCGGATGATCGGGAGATTGGCTGGACGCCCTATCTCTGGCTGGTCTACCTGAGCTTCTTTTTCATCGAGTGGTTCTTTCGCCCCGTCCCGGTCTGGGAGTTAGCTCTCTCCGGCCT